>JAGXAX010000053.1 GCA_018971405.1 Alphaproteobacteria bacterium
ATCACGGCATCGTCAAGCTGACCCTGCCCGACGCGCACGAGGATTTCATCTTCGCCGTCGCGGCGGAGGAATTCGGCATGATCACCGCCGTCTTCCTGATCATAGTCTATGCCTTCATCGTCATCCGCAGCGTCAGCCGCATCTACCGCAACGAAGATATGTTCGTCGTCCTCGCCACCACGGCGCTGCTGGTGCAGTTCGGGCTGCAAAGCCTCGTCCACATGGGGTCGTCGCTGCAACTTCTCCCCGCCAAGGGCATGACGTTGCCGCTTATCAGTTACGGCGGCTCGTCGCTGCTGTCGTTCGGCATCGCCATCGGCGCGCTCCTCGCGCTGACCCGCAAACGCAAAACGGCCCTGCTGCATGACGACATCTAAGACCATCATGCTGGCCGCCGGAGGAACAGGCGGACACCTTTACCCCGCCGAAGCGCTGGCGGAGGAACTGCTCGGCCACGGGCATAAAATCGTCATCGTCACCGACAAGCGCGGCGCGGCGTTCCGGGGTCTCGGCGGCACGGCCGAAATCCTCACCGTTCCCGCAGCGACATTCAAGGCCGGCCTCGTCAATAAAATAAAGGCCGTCTTCGACATTCTCTCCGGAATATTGCAGGCCGCGCGGCTCCTGCAGAGATATAAGCCCGCCCTCGTCATCGGCTTCGGCGGCTACCCGTCATTCCCGGCCATGTTCGCCGCGCAAGGCACGGGGTTCAAAACCCTTATCCACGAGCAAAACGCCGTGCTGGGAAAAGCCAACCTCCACCTCGCCGACAAGGCCGCCGCCATCGCCGCCGCGCTGCAGGACACACGCGGCATCAAGGATAAAAACAAAGGCAAGGTTGCCGTCACCGGCAATCCCGTCCGCCCCGCCATCCGCGCCGTCCGCGACATTCCCTATCCGCCCGCGAACGGAGCTTTTGAAATCTTCATCACCGGCGGCAGCACGGCCCTCACCCGCGTGTTCAATGAAACCGTTCCCGCGGCAATCAAACTTTTGCCTGCCGATTTGCGCGCTCGCCTGCACGTCGTCCACCAGTGCCGCGCCGCGGAAGCCGCAGCGACGGCAGCGCGGTACCGCGATGCGGGCGTGACGGCGGAAATAAAGGAATTTTTCAACGACATGCCCGAAAGGCTGGCGGCCTGCCACTTGTTCATCGGCCGCTCCGGCGCTTCGACGGTGGCGGAAATCACCGTCGCCGGTCGCCCCGCCATTTTCGTGCCTTACGCCGGGCATGCCGACCGCCAGCAAACCTACAACGCCGAACCTCTGGCGGAAAAAGGCGGCTGCCTGATCATCCAGCAGGAGGATTTTACGCCGCAGCGGCTGGCCGGAGAACTTGAGAAATTCATGAAAGATGCCGCCCTGCTGCAAAAAGCCGCCGCAGCCTCGAAAAGCTGCGGGCAGCCCGATGCGGTTAAAAATCTTGCGGATCTTGTGGAGAAAATCCTAGAAAGCGGGCGTTAACGCCTTGAGCCGCGCAGCAGGCTGCGGCGTTTTCATCTGCAGCAGTTTCTTTTCTTTCAGAGCGGCGACCATTTCCTGAACACCCAAACCGTCATTTTCAGGCTTTTTCAGTTCATGTTTGACCATGTCGAGCGAAACGCGTGCGGTCAGCGCGATTTTACCCCTGGCGATCATCCGTTTCAGCGCCTGAAATTTTTCTTCCAGCGTATAGGGGCGCAGACCGAAAGCGCTCACCTGTCCGGTTTTGGCCTGCTCGCCGTTCGACCGCGCGGAATTCAGACGGTCGGAAACGCCGCGCCCGAAACCGCCCTGCTCCGCATTGAACAGCGCGGACAGCGAAACACCGTTATCGAACAGTTTCCTCAAGGCAGACATGGCGGCGTGCAGCTCCTTATAAACAAGGTATTTTGCTATGATATATGAAAAAAGTAAGGTGGGTCAATCTTTTTCTTTATGTGATATTCATATTCGGACTATAATCCAATACCTTAGCAAGCAGGGCACATATTAATGACGCAAACTTTTCCTCTCCATATCGGCACGATCCACATCATCGGCATCGGCGGCATCGGCATGAGCGGCTACGCGGAAGTGCTGCATAACCTCGGCTACAAGGTGCAAGGCTCGGATCAGGCCGAAAACGGCAACGTCCAGCGCCTGCGCGCGCGCGGCGTGCGCGTGATGGTGGGGCATAAGGGCGAGAACATCTTCGACACGCAGGGCGTGCTGCCCTCCGTCGTGGTCAAATCGACGGCGGTGAAGGCGTCGAACCCCGAAATCGTCGCGGCGCAGGAAAACGGCGTGCCGGTCATCCCGCGCGTCGAGCTGCTGACCGAGCTGATGCGCCCGAAATGGTGCATCAACATCTCCGGTACGCACGGCAAGACGACGACCACCTCGATCATCGGCCACGTGCTGGAAAAAACCGGCCTCGACCCGACCGTCATCAACGGCGGCATCATCAACGCCTACGCCACCAATACGCGCATGGGCGCGAGCCAGTGGATGGTGGTAGAGGCCGACGAAAGCGACGGCACCTTCGCCAAGCTCCCCTCCATCGCCTCGATCATCACCAATATCGACCCGGAGCATCTGGATTACTACGGCTCCTTCGACAAGCTGAAGGAAGCCTTTGTCGCCTACGCGCACAACCTGCCGTTCTACGGCTTCGTCGTCGCCTGCATCGACCATCCGGTGGTGGCGGAGCTGATGCCGCAATTCCAGCGCAAGACCATCACTTACGGCTTCTCTGAAAAAGCCGACATCCGCGCCGTCAACGTGCAGACGACGCCGGACGGCCTCGTTTTCGACGTGCAGTTCAGCCCGCATATGGCGCATTTCAGGGAACCGGTCAGAGGCGTGAAACTGCCGATGTTCGGGCCGCATAACGTCCTCAACGCGCTGACCGGCTTCGCCGTCGGGCATGAACTCGGAATCAAAGCGGACAGGATCGCCGCGGCGCTGGCGCAGTTCTCGGGCGTGCGCCGCCGCTTCACGACCACGGGCATCGTCAACAATATCACGGTTATAGACGACTACGGCCACCATCCCGCCGAAATCGCGGCGACACTCAAGGCCGGACGCGACGCCATAAACGGCAAAGGCGCGGGCCGCATCATCGCCGTCGTGCAGCCGCACCGCTACACGCGCCTCAAATCCCTGTTCGACGGATTCTGCAACTGCTTCGGCAATGCCGACGAAGTGATCGTCGCGGACGTCTACGCCGCGGGCGAGGAGCCGATCACCGGCGTCGACAAAGAGGCTTTAGTCAGCGGCATCCGCAAGAGCGGCAAGGACAAAGTCCACGCGCTGGAAAACCCGCAGGCTCTGGCAAAGCTGATACACAAGATCGCCAGACCGGGAGACTTCGTCATTTGCCTCGGCGCAGGTTCCATCACCCAGTGGGCGCAGGCGCTGCCCAAAGAGCTGGAGCAGCTCGCCGGAACCGCGCCCCAAAAGGCCAATGGCGCTTGAAGTATCATGTCCCTGCCCAAACTTCCCGCCGTCCGCGGCCGACTGACCTATGACGCCCCGCTGGGACAGCAGACGTGGTTCGGCGTCGGCGGCCCCGCCGAGGTGCTGTTCAAGCCCGCTGACAAGCAAGACCTTATGGATTTCATCAAAAACTGCCCGCGCGAAGCGCCGGTCACCGTTCTCGGCGTCGCCTCGAACCTGATCATCCGCGACGGGGGGATTCCGGGCGTCGTCATCCGTCTCGGGCGCGATTTCGCGGATATAAAGACGGAGGGCACGAAAATCGCGGCAGGCGCTGCGGCGCTCGACATGAACGTCGCGCTGGCGGCGGCCCGGGCATCCGTTGCGGGACTCGAATTTTTCAGCGGCATTCCCGGCACGATCGGCGGCGCGCTGCGCATGAACGCCGGCGCCTACGGCAAGGAGACGAAAGACGTCCTGATTTCCGCCGAAGTGCTCTTCCGCGACGGCACGGTCAAAACCATGACGGCGGCGGAGATGGACATGAGCTACCGCCACAACGGCCTGCCGGACGACGTGATATTCCTCGGCGCGAGGCTGCAGGGCGAAACCGGCGATCCGGACGCCATCGCCGCAAAGATCGACGAAATCAAGACGAAACGCGCCGAAAGCCAGCCGATCCGCTCCAAAACCGGCGGCTCGACTTTTGCAAATCCCGAAAATGGCAAGGCGTGGCAACTGATCGACGCCGCAGGCTGCCGCGGCCTCAAAGTCGGCGCGGCGCAAATGTCCGAGATGCACGCCAACTTCATGATCAACACCGGCGGCGCGACGGCGGCGGATATCGAACGGCTCGGCGAAAAAGTGCGCGAAAAAGTTTACGCACAGAGCGGGGTTATGCTACGATGGGAAATCAAGCGCGTCGGCCTGCCGCTGGAGCAGGATGCCGATATCGCTGCGTGGATGCAGAAGGAAATTTCCTGACATGAAAACAGTAGCCGTGCTGATGGGGGGGTGGTCGAGCGAACGCGAAGTCTCCCTCACCAGCGGAAAAGCCTGCGCCAAGGCGCTGCGCGAAAAAGGCTATGACGTTCGGGAAATTGACGTCAAACGCGACCTGAAAGACCTGACAACGCAGCTGACCCCGAAACCGGATGTCGCTTTCAACGCCCTGCACGGCCGCGGCGGCGAAGATGGTTGCATTCAGGGTGTCTTGGAAATACTGAACATTCCTTACACGCATTCCGCGCCGCTCGCCTCCGCGCTCGCCATGGACAAACAAAAAGCCAAGGAGGTGCTGAAGCCCATGGGCGTTCCCTGCCCCGAAGGCAAGCTCGTCCATATCGATGACCTGCGCAAAGGCGCCATCCCGTTCAAGCCGCCTTATGTTGTAAAGCCGAACAATGAGGGCTCCAGCGTCGGCGTCTATATCATAAAAGAAGGCGACAACAAACCGCCCGCAGGGCTCGACAACTGGCCTTACGGGGCTTACGCGCTTGTCGAGAAATACATTCCGGGCAAGGAGCTGTCCGTCGCCGTGATCGGCGCGCGCGGCGAAAAGGCCCGCGCCCTTACCGTTACGGAAATAATATCCACCCATTCCGCCTTTTACGACTACGAAGCAAAATATGCCGCGGGCGGCTCGAACCACATACTGCCAGCGCCGATCCGTCAGGATGTTTTCAACGAGACGATGCGCATCGCCGCCTTTGCCCACGAAAAATTAGGATGCACGGGTGTCACGCGCAGCGATTTCAGGTATAATGACAACGAGCCGGGGTTAGACGGCTTGTACTATCTGGAGACGAATACCCAGCCCGGGATGACGCCGACGTCGTTGGTGCCTGAACAGGCGGCTCATATGGGGATGAGCTTTGGGGAACTGGTTGCGTGGCTGGTGGAAAACGCCAGCGTCCATACTTAAAAAGGACCGCAGCCGAACGAAGGCGCTAGATACGCGCCGGGGCATAGATGGGGTTTGGGAGTGAGGCTTTTTAAAAAGAAAAAGGGCTCGCAGGCGCGGCGCGACGCGCGCCGGTGGCTGTTGCAGGCGCGAAAAGCCGCGCTGCTGGGCACGTTTGTCGCGCTCGCGGGCGCGGGCGCTTTCGAGACATGGCACGATCACGCGCTGCAAAAATGCGGCAAATGGGCCGCTGCCGAAGCCCTGACGCGCTCCGCCCGCGCGGGCTTCGTCGTTAGGGACATCGTCGTCACCGGGCGTCACAACACGCCGAACGCAACCCTGCTCTCCAGCCTCGGCGTGCACGCGGGCATGCCCGTCTTCGGCGTCGATATCGCGGCGGCGGAACAATCTCTGCTCGGCGTTTCATGGATCAAGGACGCGACCGTCTCGCGGCGCCTGCCCGACACGATCGTCGTCGCGCTGCAGGAACGCACGCCCATCGCGCTCTGGCAGCACGGCGAAACGATCTCCCTGATCAACAAGGACGGCGTCGTCCTCGAAACGCACGATCTCGAAAAATGGCAGGGCCTGCCGCTGGTCGTGGGCGAAGGGGCCGAGAACAACGTCGCGGAACTCCTGACGACGCTGCATGCGGTGCCAAGCATCGAAAGCCAGCTTGTCGCCGCCGTGCGCGTCGGCGACCGCCGCTGGGATCTGCGCCTGAAAAACGGCATAACCGTCAATCTGCCCGGACAGGACATGGAACTGGCCTTGAGCCGTCTTGGGGAAATGCAGCAGAAAAAGAACAATCTCGGGCGCAGCATCGCCGGCATCGACATGCGCCAGCCGCAAAGAGTGATGGTCACGCCGGCCGCAAACGACAAAACGAAAACCAGCATATAAACCGAAGGAAAGACGATGAAAGACAAAAAACTTCCGATACAAAAAAAGGAAAGCCGCGCCGAGAGCAGCATCGTCGCGGCGCTGGACATCGGGTCGAGCAAGATATGCTGCTTCATCGCCGAAGTGAAAAATCCGGGAAGCATCGAAGTCATCGGCATCGGCCATCAGGCCGCGAAGGGCGTCAAGGCCGGAACGATCGTCGACCTGCGCGCGGCGGAAACCGCCGTCGCCCACGCCGTCGAGGCGGCGGAGCTCATGGCCAGGGAAAAACTGCAGGGCAGGCCGATAAAATCCGTCTTCGTCAACGTGCCGGGAATGCACACGCTGCCGCACCCGCTGTCCGTCGACGTCAAAATCTCCGGCCATGAAGTCTCCGAAAAGGACGTGAAAAACGCCCTCTCCCACAGCCGCAGCGTCGTCGTTCCCGGCAAGGAGGAGCTGATCCACATCATCCCCGCGGGCTACAGCATCGACAGCACCCGCGGCATCCGCGAACCCCGCGGCATGATCGGCCAGACGCTCGGCGTCAACATCACCGCCATCACCGGCCTTGCGCCCGCACTGCGCCATCTCTCCGCCGTGGCGGGGCAGAACAACCTCGAAATCGACGGGTTTTGCGCGACGCCCTATGCTTCCGGCCTCGCTGCCTCGGTCGGCGATGAACTGCAGCTCGGCTGCACCGTCATCGACATCGGCGGCGGCACGACTTCCATCGCCGTCTTCTTCGAAGGCAAGGTGGTTTACAGCGCCGCCGTTCCCGTCGGCGGCATCCATGTCACCAACGACCTCGCACGCGGCCTGATCACCTCCGTCGCCGACGCCGAGCGCATCAAGACGCTCTACGGCCACGCCCATGCCACCGGCATCGACAACGGCGAGATGATCGACGTGCCGCCGATGGGCGAGGAGGAGCACGAGCAGCCCAATTACGTGCCGCGCTCCTTCATCACCAGCATCATCCAGCCGCGCATTGAGGAGACCTTCGAGCTCGTGCGCGCCAAGCTCGTCGATAGCGGCATCAGCCAGATCGCCGGACGCCGCTGCATCCTCACCGGCGGCGCCTCGCAATTGCCGGGTCTGTGCGACATCGGGCAGCTCATCCTCGACAAGAAAATACGCCTGGGCAAGCCCCGGAGCATCAAGGGACTTGCAGAAGCAACGGGGGGGCCGGCCTTCTCGACCGCGGTCGGCTTGCTCGTCTACGCCGGCGAACATGCGGATGAAATACCTGCCGTCGCATCAGGTCGCGCGTTTACCCTGCCGGGGCCGCTCAACAGCCCGATGCTGCAAAAGGTAACGCACTGGTTGAAGGAGAACTGGTAAACGATTCAGTCTGTTTTATTTTTCAGCCCCGGGAGAAAAATCAGAGCGCTTCGCGCGATTCTTTTCTGATCTGCCTTCCTCAAAAAAAGTAATAAAAAAATGCACTTAGACGCATGAAGACTCTGGAATACAGGCACTGAAATAAGTTAAGATCAACGTTATCATCGACAGCGAAGGAACAAAAAATGATCAACATCAGAATGCAGAACCAGAATAACCGCCTCAAACCCCGCATCACGGTCGTCGGCGTCGGCGGCGCGGGCGGCAATGCCGTCAACAACATGATCAACTCGCACCTTGAAGGCTGCGAGTTTCTCGTTTGCAACACGGATGCGCAGGCGCTTGAAGGCAACAGCTCCACCCACAAGATCCAACTCGGCGTCAACGTGACCCGCGGCCTCGGCGCGGGCGCGAACCCCGAAGTCGGCCGCGCGGCAGCGGAAGAAAGCATCGAGGAGATCCTCTCGATCCTCGAAGGCTCCAACATGGTCTTCGTCACCGCCGGCATGGGCGGCGGCACGGGCACGGGCGCGGCGCCGGTCATCGCGCAGGCGGCTCGCGAAGCCGGCATTCTGACTATCGGCGTCGTCACCAAGCCCTTCCATTTCGAGGGCTCCCACCGCATGAAGCTGGCTGAATCCGGCATCGCCGAGCTGCAAAAGCACGTCGATACGCTGATTATCATCCCGAACCAGAACCTTTTCCGTATCGCCAATGAAAAGACCACCTTCGCCGACGCTTTCCGTCTGGCGGACGAAGTGCTCCAGTCCGGCGTGCGCGGAGTGACCGACCTGATGGTCATGCCGGGCCTCATCAACCTCGACTTCGCCGATATCCGCGCCGTCATGGCAGAAATGGGCA
>JAGXAX010000352.1 GCA_018971405.1 Alphaproteobacteria bacterium
AACCAGCGCGTGATGGCGGATTACCTTGACGGCATCGGCAACCGCCTGCGCGATATTATTGAATGCATCAACGACCTCGAGGAAGTCGTGACGTGGAAGAACCGTAAGCCGCAGATCGACAGCACCGCGAACGCGCTCAGCACGGAGGCGCTGCCGCGTTTCGCGCTCAAGTTCGACGACGTCACGTTCCGCTACACCGGGCAGAGCAAGAATGCGATTGAGCATTTCACGCTCGACGGCCAGCCCGGCGAGAAGGTCGCGCTCGTAGGCCGCACGGGTTCGGGCAAGTCCACGCTGTTCAAGTTGTTGCACCGCTACTATCGCCCACAGGAGGGCGCGATCAGCATCGACGGCCACGACATCGGGGGCATGGACTTGCCCTCGATCCGACGTCAAATCGCGCTTGTGTCGCAGGAGCCGGTGCTGTTTCACCGCAGTCTCGCCGAGAATATCGCTTATTCGCGCCCTGGTGCCACAATGGAGGAGATCAAATCCGCCGCGAAAATGGCGCAGATCGCTGATCTCATTGATGGCCTGCCCGAAGGCTACGAAACGCTGGTGGGCGAACGCGGCGTCAAGCTTTCCGGCGGCGAGCGGCAAAGAATAGCGATTGCTCGCGCCATTCTCGCCGACGCAAAAATCATTCTGCTGGACGAAGCGACAAGCTCGCTCGACAATGAGACGGAGCATCTGGTGCAGAAGGCTTTGGCGCAACTGACGCTGGGCCGCTCCGTGCTCGCGATCGCACACCGCATCTCAACCATTCAGGATTACGACCGCATTATCGTCATGGAGCGCGGGCGCATCGTCGAGCAGGGCACGCACGAGCAACTGCTCGCCGCACAGGGGCCTTATGCGCTGCTCTGCCGCCAGCATGTGGACGACGACCTGCCGGAGAACGAAAATGTCGCGTGAGGCCGTGCCGGAATTATTTCCCGATAGCCGGGGAACCATGTCTGCATCTGACCGTCCAGCAGTTCTGGGATGCAGACGAGGTTGTAGCCGATGAGGTTGAGCAGGAAGCGCGATAATAAATCCCGCCAGATCCGATCCGGCTTTTTGTTCGAAAGCCATGACGTAAAGGCTTATAACACAGGCCTAAATGGCTATTTTCAGGGCGCAAATGAGCATGGTAAATCCCCTCTTATTCGTATAGCTTAGCCTTACAAAGTAACAAAAAGAGGCGGAAAAAGTGACCTATTCAGTGCGTATCGATGAGCGTTCTGTCAGACGGTTGAGGCTTGGTTATCCATGGGTGTTCCGCTCCGAAGTGATTAACGCGCGCGAGTCTGAAAAACTGCCGCCGGGACAACTGGTCGATTTCGTGCGCGATAAGGGCGATTTTGTGGCGCGCGGCTTTTTCAATCCCAAGCCGCAACTGGTCGGACGAGTCATGACAATGCAGCCGGCGCAGAAGATTGACGGGAATTTTATTCTTCACCTGATCGATACGGCGCTAGAATTTCGCGAGAAACTTTATAGCCGGCCCTTTTACCGCCTGATCCACGCGGAAAGCGATGGGTTGCCCGGACTGATTGTCGACCGCTATGGCGATGTGGTCGTGTGTCAGGTGAATACGGCGGGAATGGAAGCGCTTTACCCGCACGTCGAAGCCGCT
>JAGXAX010000054.1 GCA_018971405.1 Alphaproteobacteria bacterium
GGCGTCCATGACGTGCCCCCGTCTGCCGTCGTGCTGAAGGTTCCCGCGCCGATGGTGATCGGGCTGTTGTCGGCGGGAATGTTGGCGGGGGTGATGCCGTCGCCGGCGTAATAAGATACCTGCGTCGCCCGAACGCCGGAGACGTGCGGGTGCATGGAACGCCAGCTCATGACGCCGACGATGGCGGCAAGGCACAGGACGGATAGGATGTTGAAGCCCCTGTCACCCATGGGTGGCGCTCATCGCGCGCCCCTGTGCGGGGGCGATTTGCTGGCGCTGCTCCAGTCCATGATCAGGCTGTAGGCGATGGCTAGCATGGTGGGGCCGATGAAGACGCCGATGAAGCCGAAGGCCATGATCCCGCCCATGACGCCGAGGAGGATCAGCAAAATCGGCATGTCGTCGCCGCGCTTGATGAACCGCTTGATGAAGTACGGCTTGAGGAAGTTGTCGACCGAACTGATGACGAACGTCCCCCAGGCGATCATGAAGAGACACCATGCGGCGTGCCCCTGCGCGTAAAGCCACATCGCCGCCGGAATCCAGATCAGCGGCACCCCCATCGGGATGAAGGAGAGAAAGAACGTCAGCAGGCCGAGGAACGTGGCTCCGGGAACGCCGGAGATCCACAGGCCGAAGGCGGCCAGCGCGCCCTGCAGCAGCGCGGTGCCGAGAATGCCGTACACGACGCCGATCAGCGTGCTTTTGGTGACGTCGAGGATGCGCTCGCCGCGCGCGCCGGCGAAGCGCTTGATCAGGTTGTCGGTCCGCACGGCCACGCGCGTGCCGTAGCGGAACAGGAAATACGAGATGAGGACGCCCAGCGTGACGTCGAGCAGGCCGCGGCCGATCATTCCGCCGAGATGGATGAGCTTTTGCGAGGTGGGCGCGGCGTATTCCTGCAGGTCGGAGCTGAGGCGCGCGGTGTCGGCGGAGAAGAACGTCCAGCCCTTTTCCAGCCAGTGGCCGACATAGGCGATGCCGCCCAGCATCTTCGCCGTGTCCGACGTGTTGTTGTTCAGGATATGCTGCAGGGCGTCGTATATCTTCGTGAAGCTGTCGGCGAGGCTGGTGCCGATGATGATCAGCGGGAAGATGAAGCAGCAGGCGAGGAAGAGCGTCATCAAGGTCGCGCTCAGCGCCGTGCGGCTGTGCAGCCTGCGGTTCAGCCAGGTGAAGGCGGGCCACGTGGCGAGCGTGAAGATGGCCGCGAGCAGCAGCGCGGGAACGAACGGCGCGATGACGATCAGGCAGCCGATGATGATGATCGTGAAGCCCGATACGCCCGCGATCAGCTGGTAAATCTGGTTCTGGTCCTTGAAGTCGATCATTGAATGAAGATGTTTCCGCATCGTTTGCCCGAAGGACAATATAGCACCTTTCTATCCGCGAGGCACTATTCTATAATGTCTCCGGTAACATAAGAGGGGATTGGCGCCATGAGCCTGATGCAGCAACTGACCCGCAAGAAGTTTCCGTCCGACCTCGTCACGCAAAACCTGACGAAATGCCTGACGGCATGGGATCTTGGCCTGATGGGCGTCGGGGCGATCATCGGCACGGGGATTTTCGTCCTGACCGGCATCGCGGCGGCGACGCAGGCGGGACCGGCGGTCATCGTTTCCTTCATCCTGTCGGGGATTGCCTGCGGTTTTGCGGCGCTCTCTTATGCGGAGCTGTCGGCGAGCGTTGGCGGCAGCGGCAGCGCTTATGGTTATTCTTATGCGGCGTTCGGCGAGTTCATCGCCTGGATCATAGGCTGGGATCTGATCCTCGAATATGCGGTGAGCGTCGAGGCGGTTGCCAATGGCTGGGCGGGCTATGTCAAAGACGCCTTGACGGCGATGGGCGTCGGCCTGCCACACGAGTTCACCAAAGGGCCGCTGGTTCTCGTGCACGCGGACGGCATGACGGCCGCGCAGAAGCTTCTGCCGGCCAATGCGTGCAGCTTTACGTTTTTGCACGATTGCTACCACGCCACCGGCGACATCATGAACCTGCCTGCCGTGCTGGTCATTCTGGCCCTGATGGGCCTGCTGGTCGCGGGAGTGAAGGAAAGCGTGCGCTTTAACGCGGCGATGGTGTTCATCAAGCTTCTGACGATTGCCGTGTTTATTTGCGTGGCGCTGTTTCATGTCGATTTTGCGAACTGGAAGAACTTCATGCCGTTCGGCTGGTATGGCGTCAGCGCCGATGGCGAAACGCACGGCGTTCTCGCCGGCGCGTCGATGGTGTTTTTCGCTTATGTCGGGTTCGATGCCGTTTCCACCGCCGTCGGGGAGGCCAAAAACCCGCGGCGCGACGTGCCGATCGGCATTCTGGGGTCGCTGCTTTTTTGCACCGTCATTTACATCGTCGTATCGGGGCTGCTGACGCTGGTCGTGCCTTATACGGCGCTGAACGTTTCATCGCCCGTGGCGCACGCGCTGCAGCTGGCCGGCGTGAACTGGGCTTCCGCGCTGGTGGCGACCGGGGTCATCATCGGCCTGACGACCGTCATGCTGGTGCTTTACTACGGCCTGACGCGCATCCTGATGTCGATGGCGGGCGACGGGCTTTTGCCGAGGTTCTTCTCTGCCGTGAACGGAAAAACCCATACGCCTGTCAAAAATACGGTTCTTTGCGGCATCGTCATGGCGGCCATGGCGGGGGTCATTCCGCTCGACGTGCTGGCCGATCTGGTGAATATCGGCACGCTCGCGGCCTTCGTGCTGGTCTGCGCGGGCGTGATCGTCCTGCGCAAGACCAGGCCGGACATGCCGCGCCCGTTCAGGATGCCGTTTGGGCCCTTTCTGCCGCTGATGGGCATTCTTTCCTGCGGCGCGCTGATTTTCTTCCTGCCGCTGATCACCCAGTTGCGTTTCGTCGTCTGGCTGGCCGTCGGCCTGCTGATTTATTTCCTGTATTCGGGGAAAAACAGCAGTCTGGCCGCGGAACCCCGCTGAAAACGGAAAAAATTTAGGCCGTATTGCGCCCTTTTTTAAGCAGGCGTTAACGGGAATGGAGCGACAATGTCTTGTAGGCGACAGGTAAAGCGAGGACGCATGGGGCGGCGCATTGTCATTCTGGCGATGTTTTTGGCGGTATTGACGGTCGTGGGCTTCGCTCCGGCCGCTTATGCAGCCGGAGACACCATGGGCGGAAAGGCGATGTCCGGTGCACAGGAAACAGGGCCGAACGGCCAGCATCCGGAATATCAATATGTGGAATTGTCCCCCGTGATCCTGCCGATCATTACGGCGCAGGGGCTGACGCAGCAAGTCAGTCTGAAGGTGCAGCTTGAAGTCTTCTGGGGCAATAAGGACAAGGTCTCCACCTATGAGCCGCGCCTGATTGACGCCTATTTGCAGGACCTTTATGGCGCGCTCAGCGCCGGCAGCGGCCTTTTGAAAAACAGTTTCGTCAATATTGTGGCCGTCAAGCAGCGCCTGACCGTCGATACGGACAAGGTTTTGGGCAAGGACAAAGACAAGGTGCATGACGTTTTGCTGGAAGTGCTCCAGCAAAGGCCGCTGTAATCTATCCCGATCTCAAGTATTTTATGGCCATGTCGCGCTCGAACAGGTAGAGCAGCGTGCGCAAGGCTGTGCCGCGTTCCGAGAGCAGGTGAGGGTCGCGGTCGAGGATGAGGCGCGCGTCGTCGAAGGCGGTCTTGATCAGCTCGCCGTGGAACTCCGGATGGGCGAGGCGGAATTCCGGCAGGCCGCTCTGTTTCGTGCCGAGCACTTCGCCCGCGCCGCGCAGTTTCAAATCTTCTTCCGCGATGATAAAGCCGTCTTCCGTGTCGCGGATGGTGGCGAGGCGCTTTTTCGCGATCTCGCCGCATTTCGGATTGTAAAGCAGGATGCAGGTGGATTTCTCCGCCCCGCGGCCGATGCGTCCGCGCAGCTGGTGGAGTTGCGCGAGGCCGAAGCGCTCTGCGTGCTCGATCACCATCACGGTCGCTTCCGGCACGTCGACGCCGACTTCGATGACGGTCGTGGAGACAAGAATATCCAGATCGCCGCTTGCGAAAGCGGCCATGACGGCGTCTTTTTCCTGCGGCTTCATGCGCCCGTGCAAGAGGCCGGCGCGGTCACCGAAATACTGCTGCATAAGAGCGTATCTTTCCTCGGCGGCGGCGAGGTCGAGCTTTTCCGATTCCTCCACCAGCGGGCAGACCCAGTAGACGCGGGCTTTTTCTTCGACCTTGCGTTTCAGCGCCTCTATCACCTCGGCGATGCGTTCGTTGGAGACAAGCCGCGTGTCGATCGGCTGGCGACCGGCCGGTTTTTCGGTAAGGCGGCTGACGTCCATGTCGCCGTAGACCGTCAGCGTGAGCGTGCGCGGGATCGGGGTCGCCGTCATGACGAGGATGTCGCAATGTTCGCCCTTTTCGGAGAGTTTCAGGCGCTGGTGCACGCCGAAGCGGTGCTGCTCGTCGATGATGACAAGCGCGAGGTCTTTGAAAACAACGTCTTCCTGAAAGAGCGCGTGCGTGCCGACGATGATGTGCGCTTCGCCGCTGGCGATCATGGCGAGGATGCTGTCGCGGTTTTTTCCCTTGTCGCGCCCCGTGAGCGTGACGACGTTCAACCCCGCGCGGGCGGCGTATTGCGAAATGTTTTTCTCGTGCTGGCGGGCGAGAAGCTCGGTCGGCGCCATAATCACGCCCTGACCGCCCGCGCCGATGGCATGGACAAGCGCCATAAATCCCACCGCTGTTTTGCCGCTGCCGACGTCGCCCTGCAACAGCCGCAGCATGCGCGTGGGCTGGCGCATGTCGTTTTTGATTTCCTCGACCGCGTGTTTTTGCGAGGCGGTCAATTCGAATGGCAGGGCGGAAAGGGCTTTTTGGTCGAGTTCCACGCTGCCCTTCAGCGTCCGGCCTTTCATTTTCTTTTCCTGCTGGCGCATCAGCGCGATGGTGAGTTGGTTGGCGAGCAGTTCGTCGTAAGCAAGGCGCGCGCGCGCCGGATGGTGTGGGGAGAGATCGGCTTCGTCCTGCGGATTATGCGCCCGATGCAGCGCCTTGTGCCAGCGCGGCCAGCTTTGCCGCTTGAGATAGGCCGCGTCCTGCCATTCGTCAAGTTCGGGTATGCGCGCCAATGCGCCGCGCATGATCCTGAGCGAGACTTTATGCGTGAGGCCGGCCGTGAGGGGATATACCGGCTCGACCGTTTCGACGCTCGCGCGTTCGTTGATAAAGGCGATGACGTCCGGATGCGGCATTTGCAGAGTGTGCTGGTAAAGCTCGATCTTGCCGCTGACGATGCGCTGCGATTGGGGCGGAAGCTGCTGCGCGAGCCAGTCTCCTCTGGCGTTGAAAAAGATCAGATCGACCGTACCGGTTCCATCGTGGCAGCGTACGCGATAGGGCAGACCGCGGCGCGACGGTGCGATGTGTTCGTCCACGGTCACGGTCAGCGTCGCCACGCGTCCGGACTGCGCCTCCGCTATTTTGGGCGCATAGCGGCGGTCGATCACGCCGGTCGGCAGCAGCCAGAAAAGATCGACAATGCGCGCGCCCGCCACTTTCTCGAACAGCGTCGTCAGCCGCGGGCCGACGCCGGAGATCGCCTTGGTCGACTGGAACAGCGGATCGAGGGCAAAGGGGCGCGGCACTGATTTTCCTTGCTGAATTTCGCGGTTACTTTATGGTTCAAATATGCCTGAAGAAACACCCGAGGACAACTTATCCATAAATAGAAAGCGGCTGATTTTCCGCAGTTGGCACCGCGGCACGCGCGAGATGGACCTGCTGCTCGGGCGCTTTGCCGAGGCGCATGTGCTACGGTTCGGCGCCGCGCAGGCGGCGGGTTACGAGCGGCTGCTCAACAACAGTGATCCGGATATTTACAACTGGATCACCGGGCAGGAGCCTGTTCCGCCGTCGGAAGACGGGGAGGTTACAGCGCTGCTGCTGAATTTTTTTAAAGCGACATAACGCCGCGCCGTTCCTTAACTTTTTGTAAAGCATGCCCGGTCTACAATATGCGCAGCGCGGGGTGTGTGCATGATCAAGCTGGAAGAAGAGGACAACAAGCCGGATCTGGAGCCGATGGAAGCTTCGTTCGACATGACGAAGCTGAAATCGAGCACGCAGAAATATTCCTCCATCCCCGACACGACCTACAGCGTGCGCGCGCTTTTCGGCATCGACAGCGACTGGCAGGTGCCGGGCTTCGAGAAGGCGCATCCGGCTGTGCCGCCCGTCGACCCTTCGTACCAGTTTGACCCCGATACGACGCTGGCGATCCTCTCCGGCTTCGCGCATGACGCGCGCGTGATGGTACAGGGCTATCACGGCGCGGGCAAGTCGACGCATATCGAACAGGTCGCCGCGCGCCTCAAATGGCCGACGGTGCGCATCAACCTCGATGGGCAGGTTTCGCGCGACGATTTTTTCGGCCGCGAGGTCAACGTCGTCAAGGAAGGCAAGGAGATGACCGAGTTCAAGGAAGGCCTGCTGCTCTGGGCGATGAAAAACGCCACCGCGCTGATCTTCGATGAATACGACGCCGCCCCGCCGGAAGTGATGATGGCGATCCAGCGCATGCTGGAAGCCGATGGACGCCTTGTGCTGGCCGATCAGAACCTCGTTATCCGTCCGCACCCCGCCTTCCGCCTCTTTTCCACCGGCAACACGCTGGGCTTGGCCAACGACAACGCCGCTGCCGGCTATTCCGGCGTCAGGCGCATCAACCAAGCGCAGCTTGACCGCTGGACGATCCTTGCCACGCTGAACTACCTGCCGCCGGAAGCGGAGCAGAAAATCCTGCTCGCCAAATATCCGGAGATGGACAACGCCGGGGGCCGCGCCGAGATCGCCGCCATGATCCGGCTCGCCAACCTGACGCGGCAGGGCTGTATCAAGGGCGAACTCACGACGCTGATGTCGCCGCGCACGATCATCAACTGGATCAAGAACAAGCAGATCTTCAACGATCGCCGCCGCGCCTTTTGCCTGACCTTCCTCAACAAATGCTTCGTGCGCGAGCGCGAGAAGATCGCGCTCTATTACCGCCAGTGTTTCGGCGAGGACCTCCAGCAGCAGGAACTGTCGGGATAAGACTACCGCGCGCGCACCAACTCGTACAAAGCGACGGCCGCCGCATTCGAGACATTCAGGCTGCCGATGGGCGGCTGCGTCGGCAGGTGCGCCAGCGCGTCGCAGTTTTGCGCCACGAGACGGCGAAGCCCTGCGCCCTCCGCACCCAGCACCAGGGCGGTTTTGCCGGCCAGTTTCATTTGTGCCAGCGTTTCTTTCCCCTCCTCGGCGAGGCCGATGCAGAAGAAGCCCGCTTCCTTCAGCTGTTCGAGCGTGCGGCTCAGGTTCACTTCGCGGACCAGCGGCACATGCTCGACCGCGCCCGAGGCGGATTTCGCCAGCGTGCCCGTCGTTTCCGGCGCATGGATCTTTTGCATGACGACGCCGATGGCGCCGAAGGCGGCGGCGGAGCGCAGGATCGCGCCGACGTTGTGCGGATCCGTCACCTGATCGAGCACCATCACGACCGCGTTGTCGGGCGCGTTGACGAGTATGTCCGCAAGGAAGGTTTCCTCCAGCGGCTGGCAGTCGAGCAGCACGTCCTGATGCACAGCGTCGCGCGGCAGCAGACGCTCGATGTCTTCTTTCTCGACGGTCACGACCTCCGGCAGCGCGATGCCGTTCATTTGCGCGTCCTGCCATGCTTCCTGCAGGCTTTCGAATCCGCGCGCCGTGCAGAGCAGGCGCTGGTGAACGCGCTTCGGGTTGAGAAGCGCCTGCGTCACCGCGTGGATGCCGAAGAGATATGCAGAGGAGGGGGCGCCGTAGGACGGGCGGTCGGATTTCAGCTTGCGGGTGGCGTCTTGCTGCCGGGTGGAATATTGTTCGGCGGGTTGTTCGTCGCGGGGTTCAAAGCGCTTTTGCGGGCGCTCGAAGCGCCTGCCTTCAAATTGTCTGTCTTCAAATCGCTTATCTTTACCGAAGCGCTTATCTTTGCCGAACGGCTTTTTGCCGCCGAACTTTTTATCTCCTTTCGGCTTGAATCCCCGCTCCTGCGAGCGGGAATCGGGGGCGTCGAAATTCCGGCGGGGCTTTTCCCTGAAGGCGTTGTTGTCACCGAAGCTTTTCTTGCGGTCGTCGCCGAATTTGGACTTTTTATACGGGCGGTCGCCACCGAACCCACCTTTGTAATCACTGTCGCGGCGCTCCGGACGTTGATCGCGGCCAAAGGAACGATCCCCTCTATCCCCTTCATTTCTCTTGCTAAAACCGCGCGAAGGCGGGCGTCCATAGGGTTTGTCGCCGCCGTTGTCGCGGTTTTTGGGGCGGTTGCCGAATTTTTGTCCGCCGCGGCGCGGTTTGGACTGGAAAGTTCTCTCT
>JAGXAX010000353.1 GCA_018971405.1 Alphaproteobacteria bacterium
GTCCTACCAGCTCGACCTCTGCCCTTCGTTCGCGCCGGACATTTCCATCCTCATCAACCTCAGCCCCGACCATATCGACCGGCACGGCGACATGGCGGGATATGTCGCGGCCAAGAAAAAAATCTTCCGCGGAGCAGGAACGGCGGTCATCGGCATCGACGACCGCTGGTCGAAAGACGTCTATGCCGGCATCATGAAAACAGAACGAAAAACCCTTTCCGTCTCATGCGCGGGCGCGGCGGACATCGCGGTGTCTTCCACAGGTCTGCTCTGCGGATTCGACCTGAAGCAATGCGAAAACCTGCAAGGCCCGCATAACTGGCAGAACGCAGCGATGGCTTATGCCGCCTGCAGGGCGCAGGGGATCAGCGACGCCGAAATTTTCGAGGCCCTGAAAAGCTTTCCCGGCCTCGCGCACCGCCAGAATATCGTCGCCGTCCATAACGGCATCCGCTACGTCAACGACAGCAAGGCGACGAATGATCAGGCCGCCGCCATGGCGCTCCGCGCCTTCGACCCGATCTACTGGATCGCAGGCGGAAAACCCAAGGACGGCGGTTATCCTGATTGCGAAAAATATATCCGCCACGTGCGTCACGCCTTTCTTATCGGCGCGGCGGAGGAAAAAATGGCGGCGTGGCTCGAAACGCAAAAAACCCCCTTCACGCGCTGCGGCACGATGGACAGGGCGGTCAAGGCCGCGGACGCGCTGGCGCAGCGTGAAAAACTTGAAAACGCCGCCGTGCTGCTCTCGCCCGCCTGCGCGAGCTTCGACCAGTTCAAAAACTTCGAGCAGCGCGGCGAGATTTTCGCCGATCTGGTCGGAAAACTCGCGGCAAAGGAGGCCCTGGCATGAGCTCCCTGCCGCGCACGGACAAATCCGTCCTCAGCAACTGGTGGTGGGCCGTTGACAGGCTAACCGTGTTCGCGCTGGCGGTGCTGATCGTCTGCGGCATCATCCTCGTCTCGTCCGCCTCGCCGCCGGCGGCGGAGCGCTACGGTTTGCCGCCTTTCTATTTCGTCCACAAGCAAATCCTCTTTTTGATCCCGACCATAGGGCTTATGTTCGGCATATCCCTGATGAATGAGAAGACGCTGTGGCGCGTGTCCTTGGTCTCCATGGCGGTGACGATCGCGCTGATGGTCGGGGCGATCTTCTTCGGCCCCGAGGTCAAGGGCGCGACGCGCTGGATATCCTTTCACGGCATATCCATCCAGCCGTCGGAATTCGCCAAGCCGTTTTTCGCCATCATCAGCGCCTGGCTGATAGCAAAGGCGCGGCAAAAACCGGGCTTTCCCGGCTACCAGCTGTCCCTCGGGCTCTTTCTGGTCGTCATCAGCCTCATGCTGATGGAGCCGGACCTCGGCATGTCGTTCGTCCTCGCCTGCATGTGGGGCGCGCAGATGTTTCTCTCCGGCCTGCCGATGATGGTCATAGCGGGACTGCTCGGCATCGGCATTGCCGGGCTGTTTTGCGCCTATCTCTTCTCGCCCCACGTCACGAGCCGCATCGACCGCTTTCTCGACCCCGCCGCGGGCAACAACTATCAGGTGCGGAAATCCCTCGCTGCCTTCAGCCATGGCGGTTTTTTCGGCACCGGCCCCGA
>JAGXAX010000354.1 GCA_018971405.1 Alphaproteobacteria bacterium
ATTCTCCGCAGGCGGGGGCGCGGCGCCCTTCTTGCCGGCGGCTGTCAGGTTCATCGCTGGCGGCGCGGTTTCCTTTGCGGCAGCGACCGGCGCATCGTCGGACGTTTCCACTTCGGCGCCGCTCTTCAGCGAGTTGCGCGCCGTCTCGGGCGTGACCAGCCCCGCAGCCAGAAGGTCGTTGACGGAGTCCTCCATCGTCTGCATGCCGTAGCGCGCGCCGGTCTGGATCATCGAATATATCTGCGCCAGCTGGTTCTCGCGGATCAGGTTGCGCACGGCGTTGGTGCCGACCATGATCTCGTGCGCGGCGACGCGCCCGCCGCCCGACTTCTCCAGCAGCGTCTGGGCGATGACGCCCTGAATGGAGCCGGCCAGCATCGCGCGCACCATCTCCTTTTCCGCCGCGGGAAAGACGTCGATGATGCGATCGACGGTCTTGGCGGCGTTGGAGGAGTGCAGAGTGCCGAAGACGAGGTGCCCCGTCTCGGCGGCGGTGAGCGCGAGCGCGATCGTCTCGTAATCCCGCATTTCGCCGACGAGAATGACGTCCGGGTCCTCGCGCAGCGCGCTCTTGAGGGCACGGGCGAAGGATTTGGTGTCGGGACCGACCTCGCGGTGGTTGACAAGCGCCTTTTTCGACGGGTGGAAAAACTCCACCGGGTCCTCGACCGTCAGGATATGCACGGCCTTGAGGTTGTTGATGTGGTTGATCATCGACGCCAGCGTCGTCGATTTACCGCTGCCGGTGGGGCCGGTACAGAGCACAAGCCCTTTTTCCAATTCCGCAAGGCGGCGGATGACCGGCGGCAGCGACAGCTGCTCCATGGTCGGGATCTTCGTCGGAATGACGCGGAAGACGGCGGCGGAGCCGGAGCGGCTGGTGAAGGCGTTGACGCGGAAGCGCGCGTCGGCGCCAAAGGCGACCGCGAAGTCCACCTCGAAATCGCGTTCGTAGGCCGCGCGCTGCTCCTCCGTCATGACAGAAAAGAGCATGCTGCGGATATCGTCGCCCTTCAAAACGTCCGGCTTGATGCGACGCAGTTCGCCATCGATGCGCACCATCGGGTTGTTGCCGCCGCTCAGGTGCAGATCCGATGCCTTGTTATCGAGCGTAAATTTGAGAAACTCAGTAATGTCCACGACTTGCCCCCGCTATGACGTCATACCCACATATCCATCTTCAAGAGTACGCAAATACCTTGAAGAAAGGGTAAACGCCGATTGGCATAATCGTTTATCTTCAGGGCGACAGGAACGGCGGCGGAAAAAGACACAGCGCCGCGATGAAGGCGATCACCAGCGACGGCCCGAAAGGCACTTCCGCCGCGCCGGAACTCTTTTTCCACAATAACGCGAGAACGATCCCCGCCGCGCCGGAGACGATCATCAGCAAGGACGCCGCCGCTGCGTTCAACCCCAGCCACAATCCGGCGGCGGCGAAAAACTTCACGTCGCCCATCCCCAGCGCCTCGCGTTTCAAAGCGGCCCCGGCCCCCTGCCGCAACAGCCATGCGCCACCGCCATAAACGGCCGCGCCGCCGAGCGCGGGCATGCCTCGCGCCGCAAGAAAAGAAACGGGATGCGCGGCCAGCGCCGCGCCGGC
>JAGXAX010000055.1 GCA_018971405.1 Alphaproteobacteria bacterium
GTGGCTGTCGCGCCGGAGGCCGCGGAAGAAGAACATCATCTGCTCGTGCACCATGGTGTGACGGGTGATGGTGTTGACGAATTCCGCCTTTTGCCGCGCGTTCGGCAGGTCGCCGTGGAGCAGCAGGTAGCAGACCTCGAGAAAATCGCTTTTCTCGGCGAGGTCGCGGATCGTGTAGCCGCGGTGCATCAGCACGCCTTTGTCGCCGTCGATGAAGGTGACGGCGGAATCGCACGACGCGGTCGAGGTGAAGCCGGGATCGTAGGTGAACATGCCGGTCTCGGCATAAAGCTTGCGCACGTCGATGACGCGGGGGCCCAGCGTGCCGTCAAGCACCGGCAGCTCCACCGTCTTGCCGGTGGCGTTGTCCGTCAGCGTGACAGTGTTTTGCGGTTTGGTCTTGGGAGCGATGCCGTCCATAGTCTTCTCCTTGAGGGGGTGATATATGCCTTGGCATAATATTCAGTTCTGTTTTCGTCCATTTTACCGCGTATACGATAACGTGTGGTAAATTTTTTTGCAGCGCAGCAACTATTTGGTTTTGGTTATGTCATCCAGCCGCGCCAGAGTTTCGTCCCGCTCGAGAATTTCCGCGACATGGAAAATGGACGGGCTGTTGGTTGTGCCGGTGAGGGCGCAGCGCAGCGGCATGGCCACCTTGCCGAGCTTGAGTCCCTTTTCGGCGGCGAAGGACTTGAGCGCGGTTTCCACCGTTTCCGCCGTGAAACTTTCAAGACCGGCGAGCGCGCCCCGCATGTCGCCGAGCAGCTGCCGTGCCGCGCCGTCGAGAACCTTGTCGGCGGCCTCGTCGGGAATCAGGGGGCGGCGGCGCACATAGAACAGTCCCGCGTGGGCGAGCTCGATCAGCGTTTCGGCGCGCTCTTTCAGGTCGTGCAAGCCGGCTTTGACGCGCTTCAGTCCGGTTTCGTCCGGCTGTTCGCCCAAGGCCTGTTCGAGGAACGGGCTGAGCCGCGCCATCAGGTCGTCGTCGCCGCAAGCGCGCATGTAGTGGGCGTTCAGGTTCGCAAGCTTGGCGAAGTCCATGCGCGACGGCGAACGCCCGATGTCTTCCAGTGCGAAGAGGTTGATCGCCTCTTCGGTCGAGATGATCTCCGTGTCGCCGTGCCCCCAGCCGAGGCGCAGAAGATAGTTGCGCATCGCTTCGGGCAGATAGCCCATGTCGCGGTAGGCTTCGAGCCCGACGGCGCCGTGGCGCTTGGAGAGCTTCGATCCGTCCGCGCCGTGGATCATCGGGATGTGGGCGAAGACCGGCGTTGGCCAGCCCATCGCGTCGTAGATCATGCGCTGGCGGAAGGTGTTGTTGAGGTGGTCGTCCCCGCGGATGACGTGGGTGATCGCCATGTCATGGTCGTCGACGACGACGGAGAGCATGTAGGTCGGCGTGCCGTCGGCGCGGAGCAGCACCATGTCGTCGAGCTGCGCCAGCGGCACGCGCACGTCGCCCTGTACGGCGTCGGAAACCAGCATGTCGTCATTCCCTTCCCGTCCGTCCGCCGGCGCCTTGATGCGCACCGCGCCGGACGCATGCCCTTTGTCGCGGCAGCGGCGGTCGTAGCCGACGTGCAGGCCTTTTTCCTTCTGTCCGGCGCGCATTTTTTCGAGCTCTTCCGGCGTGCACTGGCAGTAATAGGCCTTGCCGCGCGCGATCAATTCATGCGCCACCTCGGCGTGGCGGTGCATCCGCGCGAACTGGAAGATCGGCTCCCCGTCCCATTCGAGCCCGAGCCACTTGATGCCGTCGAGCAGCGCGTCCACCGCACCCTGCGTCGAGCGGGCGCGGTCGGTGTCCTCGATGCGCAGGAGAAACGTTCCATTATGATGGCGGGCGAAGAGCCAGTTGAACAGCGCCGTCCGCCCGCCGCCGATGTGCAGGTAGCCCGTGGGCGAGGGCGCGAAACGGGTGATGACTTTGCTCATGAAAATATGTACCCCCTGGTCATTCAAGCTGTTGTATCGTAAGTCTTTTGCAGACGCAACTCAAGGGCGGCGAATGGCTTTTCCGGACGGACAGGCGCGGGATTTCGGGCGGATCGGGGATTTCTTCCTCTCCCAGCGCGACCGCTGGGTCCTGTGGGCGCCGGTCGCGCTGGGACTCGGCGTCGGGGGATATTTTTCGCTCGCCGCCGAGCCGCCGGCCTGGGCGGGCGGCATGCTTCTGGTTCTGCTGGCGGCGCTGCTCGCGCCCTTTGCCCGCAACAGGGCGGCGGTGCTGCTGTGGCTGCCCTTCTTTCTGGCCGCGCTGGGGTTTGCGGCGGCGCAGCTGCGCGCCCATGCGGTCGCCGCGCCCGTTTTGGAATACCGCACGCCCGCGATACGGCTGCAGGGCCGCGTCCTTTCCGTGGAGGCGCTGCCGCGCGGATTCCGCTTCGTGCTCGGCGATATCTCTCCGCAGCAAGTCCGTTACAGCTGGGGCAAGAGCTATCCCCTGCCTTCTGCCGCGCGCATCACCTCGCGCATCCATCAGCCGCCGCCGGAAGCGGGCGCGACCGTCGAAGTGAAGGCGAAACTGCTGCCCCTGCCGCCGCCGGTTTTGCCGGGCGCTTATGATTTTCAGCGCGCGGCGTGGTTCGGGGGTTTCGGCGCGACGGGTTACGCGCTCGGCCCCGTCACGACGCTCTCCCTGCCGCGCGACTGGCGTTATGTTTGCGCGGCCGTGCGCGCCGTCATCTACCGGCACATCGCCGCCGCGATCGCCGACCACGACGCGGCGGCGGTCACGGCGGGAATCCTCATCGGCCAGCGCGGGGCGATCTCTCCCGCCGCGTGGAACGACATGAGCCGCGCCGGCCTCGCCCACCTGCTCGCCGTGGCGGGGCTGCACACCGGCGTCGTGACAGGGTGGATCTTCTTTTTCACGCGCCTGCTGCTCGCCTCCATCCCTTACGCCGCCCTGCGCTGGCCGGTGAAGAAGATCGCCGCCGCCTTTTCCATCCCCGCCGCGCTGTTCTACCTTTTCCTCGTCGGTGCGCCCCTGCCCGCCATGCGGGCGGTCATCATGGTTTGCGCGGTGATGACGGCGATCATTCTCGACCGTGACCCTTTTTCGCCGCGCCTGCTGGCGCTCGCGGCGGCGGTGATCCTGCTGCTGCGCCCCGAAAGCCTCGTCGGCGGCAGCTTCCAGATGTCGTTCGCCGCGGTCGCTGTGCTGATCGCCTTCTATGAAGGCACGCGCGGCTGGTGGAGCGGGCTTTATCAGGACAAACGGTGGTTCATGCGCCCCGTGCTGTTCGTCCTCGCCTCGACGGCGACGACCGCCGCGGCGACGCTCGGCACCGCGCCTTACGCGCTTTACCATTTCCTGCGCGTGCCGCTGGTCGCGGGTTTTCTCGCCAACCTGCTCGCCGTGCCGGTCGCGGTCTTCGTCGTTTTGCCCGTCGGCATGGTCGCCTGCCTGCTGATGCCGTTCGGGCTCGACGCCGTGCCGCTCAAAATCGCCGGTTACGGCGTGAAAGCCATTCTCGCCGTCGCGGCGGCGACGGCGCATATGCCCTATGCCGCACTGCATGTCGGCGGCTGGCCGCTGCTGCCGCTGGTCGTCATCACCTTTGGCGGGTTGTGGACATGCATCTGGCGCGGAAGCGGACGCTGGCTCGGGTTGCTGCCGGTACTGGCGGGCGCCCTTCTCATTCCGTTCGCGCCGCGGGCGGACGCGCTTGTTTCCACGCGCGCGAACCTTTTCGCCGCGCGCGCGGCGGACGGCAGGCTCCGGCTCCTGCCAGGCCGCGCGGACAGGTTCGTCCGCAACGAATGGGGTGCAAGGGAGGGCGGGGCCGGCGTCGGCGCGCCGCTCGCTTGCGGCGCGGACGCCTGCCTCGTCTCCGCAAAGGGGCATCTGGTCGCTTTCGCGAAAGACGCGGCGGCGCTTCCTGAAGACTGCAAAAAAGCGGATATCGTCGCCGGAAATTTCGCCATCCCGCCCTCTGCCTGCCCTGTGGCGCTGCTGCTCGACAAGGCGGCGCTGCGCCGCACCGGCGCGACCGCGCTTTATTTCAATCCGGACGGCACGGTGACCGCGCGGACGGTCTTCGCCGCGCGCGGACGGCGCCTGTGGACGCCCCGTGTCTTTCGCTGAAGTCAGAGCCCTTTTTGCGGCGGAGAGAAGACGGCGTTGTCGACGATCTTTTTCACCAGCCGCCCCGCCGTTTTCGACCGCGCGATCCCTCCGCTGACGGCGTCGAAAACGGCCGAGAGCGAATCTTTCGGCGGCGTCCGCACGGGCGTGAGCGTCTTGCCCTCGACGGTTTGTTCGATGGCGGCGGCAAGATTGTCGAGGTTGTGCGGCCGGCCGCGCATGTCGAGGCTGATGGTGATGCCCTGGTCGTATCCCCAGACGCTGACGAGGTCGCTCGCCGTGCGCACTTGCACCAGCCCGTCGCCGGGCGGTTTGGAGACGCCGGGAATTTCCCTTTCCAGGCGCTGCGCGATCCGGCGGCTCGGCCCCGGCGCGTTGAACGTCCAGATGTGCCGCGCGCCGAGCGTCGTGCCGACGGTGCGCGCGAGATAGCCGCCGAGAGAATGGCCGGTGAAATGCATCTCCGCGGGATTGATGCCGTTTTCCTTGCAGACCCGCTGCACGAAGGCGAGCGCCTGCCAGTACTGGCGGGGAACCCTGAGAAAGGCGATATCCACGTCTGCGCCGATCGTGTCCGGATCGTCGAGGTTGGTGCCGCGAAAGGCCACGATGTATTTCGGCTCGCCCGGCGGCGCGGGCGTGGTCCGCGCGTAGATTTTGGCGAAAAGCCCGTCGTTGTTCCCCGCCTGCGGACGGGCACTGGCCAGCACTCTCCAGCCGGGAGGCGGCGCCGCGTCGCTCCCGGCGGCGACGTTTTGCGCGAAAGGCATGATCTTGCCGGCTTGTCCGAGAAGAGCCGCTTTCTGGGCGTTTGTGACCTGTTTGTTCCTGCGCGTCTTCACCGCTCCCCCTGATGTTAGAAAACACCGATAACTGCATTATAACTAATAGTTATGAATTATTTATTACGGGATATATTTAATTTTTATATTTTAAAACAATGAATTAGATATATTCTATGCCTGCCGTCTGCTGGATAGGCGTGTTTTCAAGGCTTGCGATTTTTATGTGCAGCCGTTAAGGTGCAGGCCTGTTTTGCTTTTCAACGATAACCCTTGCGGAAGGGTGGCCGAGTGGTTGAAGGCGCTCGCCTGGAAAGCGGGTATACTGTAACAGGTATCGTGAGTTCGAATCTCATCCCTTCCGCCATTTATTTCTAATTCTCCTTATATTGGAGTCGGTTAGATTTTTCGGCCTTGTCTAACCCCCCAATTAGGCGGCCATCCCTTCCGCCATTTCGTTTCGCCAATTGTCAGATCGGCCGGCAGGATTTTTGCAGACGAAGGGGGCGTCCTTGCTGTAGACTGCTTTCCTAGGGCGAAAGACGCCCCGCAAGGCAAAAAAAAATGACACCCCGACACACCGCTGAAACCGCCGCCCGCTTACGCAAAGAAGAAACGCCGCTCCGCAAAACGGAGCTGGCGATCAGCAACGTGCTGCGCGGCGGCGTGCTGCTCAGCATCGCGGTGATTCTCGCGGGCATCGTCTGCTTCTACGTAATGAAAAGCTCCGGCGGCGCGCATTTCTCCTATCCCGACACGCTTTCCGCCCTCTGGCGCGGGCTGGCGCAGGGCAGGCCGCTTGCGATCGTCATGCTCGGCCTGGTCATTCTGCTGGCCACGCCGGTCATCCGCGTCGCGGTTTCGATCGCCGCCTTTGCGGTCGAGGGAGACCGCACCTACGTCGGCATCACGGGCATCGTCCTGCTGCTCCTGCTTTTCAGCATCTTCGGCGTCGGGCAGTGGCTTGGCCACCCCGGGTCGGTCGCCGTGCACGACGATTCGCTGCGCTTTTTCCTCATCGTCCTTTCAGGCTCGCTGTTCGCGGGGCTGACCGGCGCGCTGGTCGGCCTCGGCGGCGGTGTTTTCATCGTGCCTTTGCTGACACTCGGCTTCCATGTGCCGTTCATGCTGGCCGTCGGCGCCTCGATCGTCTCCGTCATCGCCACGTCGAGCGGCGCGGCGGCGGCGTACGTCAGAGACCGCATGACCAACCTGCGCATCGGCATGTTTCTCGAAATCGCCACCGCGGCCGGCGCCATCGTCGGCGCGGCCCTGACCGCATATCTTGACGTGCAGGTGCTATTTGTCGTCTTCGGGGCCGTGCTGCTGGTCTCCGTTCTGCCGCTGGTGACGCGGATGGGCGAAGAGTTCCCCGCGCACGTCGAAAACCACAAGTGGGCGGAGCGGCTGCGCCTGCCCTCGGTCTATCCGGACCGCCGCGCGGGCGCCGACATCCCCTACAAGGTCGCCCACATCGGGGCGGGGTTCTCCATGATGTGCGTGGCCGGCCTGCTTTCCGGCCTTCTCGGCATTGGCAGCGGCGTTTTCAAGGTGCTGGCGATGGACACGTTCATGCGCCTGCCGATGAAAGTTTCCACGACGACGAGCAATTTCATGATCGGCGTGACGGCGGCGGCCTCCGCGGGAATCTTTTTCCAGCGCGGCGACATCGACCCCATGATCGCGGCACCCGTGGCGCTCGGCGTCCTTGCCGGCGCCACGCTCGGCGCAAAACTTCTCACGCGCCTGTCGAACAAGCATATTCGCATGGTGTTCGCGCCGGTGATCGTGCTGGTCGCGCTCAACATGCTGGCACGGGGCCTCGGCTGGCTTTGAACGCCTTTCGCGCAATATTGCCCGAAAAAGCGCGGGAAATGTCCGCCGCATCCGGTCTTACGGCGCGTTCGGGACATATGCCCCCGCGGCGGCCCTGAGGGCCTGCGCCGGGGGCGCGTTTACGACATTCAGGGGATGCCCGCTCCGGAAAGCGTGGATGTTGTCTCCCGTCGTGCGCAGGATGCTCTCGACCGTTTCTTTTGTGCAGAAGGCGATATGCGGCGTCACGATCACGTTTTTATGGTGCAGCAGCGCATGCGACGCCAACAGGGTTTCCGCATCGTGCTTTTCGGAGAAAGAGACGCGCAGGAATTCCGCCTCCTCGTGTATGGCCGTTTCGTCCGGCAGGACGTCGAGGCCGACGGCGCCGACTTTTCCGGAGGACAGCGCAGCCAGCAGCGCCTTGATGTCGATGGCCGATCCGACGGAAGTGTTGATGATCGTGACGCCGTCCTTCATGATCCGGAATTCCCTGTCCGACAGAAGGGGGCCGGCCGCAGCGGCGCCGGAGACGTGCAGGGAGATGATGTCCGACTGGCCCAGCAGGTCCTCCAGGTCGGAGTAGATGAAGCCATACTCCGCCGCGACGGAGTGGTTCGGACGGATGTCGCAACCGATGACCTCCATGCCGAAGGCGCGCGCGATGCGCGCCGTGCGCATGCCGATCGCGCCCGTGCCGACAATGCCCATCGTCTTGCCGCGCAGGTCGAAGCCCTGCAGGCCGAACGGCGAAAAATTTCCCTCGCGCGATTTTTGCGCCGCTTGCGGGATATGGCGGCTGAGGCTCAGCAGGAGCGAGAAGACGTGCTCCGCGACTGAATCGCAGCCGTAATCCGGCACGTTGGCGACGGCGATGCCGTGCGCGCTGCAGTAGCCGAGGTCGATATGGTCGAAAGTGCGCGAGCGCGTGGCGATGAATTTCAGCCGCGGCAGGCGCGCAAGGACTTCAGCGCAAAGGTCCGAATAGACGAAGCAGGAAATAACCCGTGCATCCGCGTATCTGGAGGCGTTCGCGGCGTTCAGCGCCGCCGCGGTCGTGTCATAGTCAATGTCCCCGTAGAGATCCAGCAGGATCTTCGCCTCGGTGTCGTCCACTTCGAAGAAAACGGTATCCATGGCAGCGCCTCCGGTTTCCGGCCTATAGGGCCATTTTGCAGGCTTCCAGTATCCTGTCGACGTTTCTCATCCTTTCCATGAAATCCTCAGGCGTCAGCCCGGCTGTCCTGCCGCGCGCGTTCGCCTTGCACGTGCATGACAGCATTCTTTCGTTTTGCCGCCGCGTGCCGGCAAGCCGACCGGCGTCTTGTCCGGATGTGTATCGCATGATGGCTCCTTCCGTTACCGCTTCGTTCATACCCCCATTATATCGCGTTCGGGGCGTCTGCATGAATTCCCCCATCGGGTAAGGCGGCGGCTGAAAAGCGGCGATAATTTGATGGAATTTTTAGGCGGTTGCGGCTTTGCGGCGAAAATCCATGAAAGCCCATCGGGCAACCGCCCGGAAGCAGACTGTTAATTTTTCAGGGCGTATAATGTAGAGGTAAGGGAAGGATGTGCGTGCAGATGACGGACA
>JAGXAX010000056.1 GCA_018971405.1 Alphaproteobacteria bacterium
TATCCGCGGCACCGGCGTCCATGCCGCTTGCCGGTTCGCTGGCCACATCAGGCGCAATATCAGACATCGTCTCGGTACCCCCGGTTATCATTATCTGTCAGGATAGCCACCCTTGCTTGAGAACGTCTAGTCCGAACTTCCGCAAAAGATTATTTTTTAAGCGTTTCCCCTTCATAACATTACATAAAATATAGCCAATGTCATAATCATGAAGTTCCGTGGCACGCCTCTTGCTTCATAGGCAGAGGAGAAGTGTTTTTTGCCGCCCGTGGCAGGGAACAGATATGGAGTTTAAATTATGTCGTCCGTTTCATTGAACGCCGCGTTATCAGGGCTGCAAATCGCCCAGCAGCAGATCAATACCATATCGAACAACGTGGCAAACGCCACCACCCCCGGCTATACGCGGAAAATTTTGCCGCAGGAAACGCAGGTCATCGACGGGCAGTCGGTCGGCGTCCTGTCCGAAAACCTGACGCGGGTCGTCAACGAGGCCCTCATCGGCGACGTCAACCAGCAAACGTCGGCCACGAATTACACCAGCGTCCAGCAAAGTTATTTCCAGCAAATCCAGGATTCCCAAGGGTCTCCGACCGGCGGCACCTCGCTGAACGACCAACTGACCCAGCTCGCCAGCGCCTTCTCGCAGCTGTCGCAATCGCCCAACGACCCGACCCTCCTGAGCCAGGCACTGACGGACGCGCAGCAAACGACTTCGCAGATCAACAGCTACGCGAACCAACTGAACGGGCTGCGCGCGCAGTCGGAAAGCGACATCACCGCCGCCGTCGCCCAGGCCAATCAGGACCTCTCGAACATCGCCTCCCTGAACGTGCAGATTTCCAACCTCGCCGCGGAAGGACAGAACACCGCCGACCTGCAGGACCAGCGCGACGCCGCCATCAACGACCTTTCGCAATACATGCAGGTGACGACGACGACGCAGGGGCAAATGCTCCAGGTGGCGACGCCGCAGGGGCAGGTGCTGGCGAACGCGACGGCGCAGAAGCTTTACTTCAGCCAGAGCAACATGCTGCCGTCGTCCTATTATCCGGGCGGGGGATTGAGCGGCATCACCATCGGCAGCCCCACCGGCACGGACATCGCCGCCGGCGGCAGCCTCAGCGGCCAGCTTGGCGGGCTCCTCAACCTGCGCGACCAGGTCCTCCCGCAGTATCAGGCGCAACTCGACGAATTCTCGCAAAAGCTCGCCAGCCGCTTCAACGACGAAGGCCTTGCGCTCTTCACCGACGGCAACGGCAACGTTCCCGCCGACACCGCGCCGCCGGCGGCGCCGGCATACGTCGGTTTCTCCAGCCTGATACAGGTCAACCCCGCCATCACCAACAACCCCGGCCTGATTCAGCAGGGAACAAGCGGTCCCGCGCAACCCGCCGGTTCAGACGAAGTCATCAACCGCATCAACATGTACGCGTTCGGCAACACCCAGTACCAGCAGGCCACCGGCAGCGTCGATATTTCCGGCGGAGGATCGCTGGAAACGATGCTCGGCCTCACCACCGACAACAACGTCGTCGGCACGGTCAATATCGCCGCCTACGCGCCCGACCTCAGCACGCTGCCGGGCGTCACGGGCTTTCCCGCCACCTTCACCATCCAGCTCGGCGCGGGCGCGCCGCAGGTCATCACCATCAACGGCACGGACACCGCCGCCGCCGTCGCCTCGAAAATCAACACCGCCGTCGGCAGCAACGTCGCCAGCATCAACGGCAACGGCGACCTCGCCCTCGACTACAAGGGCGACATCACACTGACGGACGGCGGGCAGAACATTATCTCCGCCTTCGGCCTGCCCGCCGGCACGACGGCCATGCCCGACCCGACCTTCACCGTGCAAGTCGGCACCCAGTCGCCGGTCACCATCTCGATCGCGCCGGCGGACACGTCCGCGACCCTGCTGGCAAAGCTCAACGCCGTTTCCGGTCTCACCGCTTCCCTCAACGGCAGCGGCTACCTCGTCATGACGCCGACGGAAGGCGGCGCGCTCTCCGTCATCGACACGGACGGCGGGCCGCTCGCCGCGATGGGCGTCACCACGGCCAACGTCGCCTTCTCAAGCTTCCGGCAGAGCAACGTCGGCCCGGGCGGAAATCTCTCCACCGGCCTGCTCGCTGACAGCACGCTGCAAAACTACATCAGCGGCGCCATCGCGAACCAGAGCGAGGCGGCCAACGTCAACAAGACGCAAACCCAGAACCAGCAATCCTACCTCACCACCCTGACGACCCGCAACCAGAACACCTCCGGCGTGAACATCGACCAGGAAATGACCAGCCTGATCCAGGTACAGTCCGCCTACACCGCCGCCGCCAAGCTCATCACCGCGACCCAGTCGCTCTTCACCGACCTGCTGAGCGCTTTTCCGTGAAAGATTGAAACATAAGGGAGACAGACCATGAGCTCGACAAACAACGTATCGCTGATCGGACAGATCACGTCCCAGTCGCAGAACCTCGCCACCCTGCGCCAGCAGCTGAACGACCTGTCGCAGCAGGCGACGACGGGGCAGGTCGCCAGCGACTACAGCGGCCTCGGCACAAAGGCAGAGCCGGTCCTGAACCTCAACGCCCAGCAGCCCCTGATACAGGGCTATCAGGACAACATCACCAACGTCTCGAACAAGATGACGCTGATGAACAACGCCCTGTCGCAGATCGCCACCGTCGGCAACAACCTCGTCTCCGCCATCCAGACCCAGCTGCAAAACAGCCCCACCAACGTCGCCAACGTCCAGCAGATCGCGGCGCAGGGCCTGCAGACGGTCGAGGACATGCTGAACCAGAACATCGACGGGCAATATCTCTTCGCCGGCTCCAGCTCCTCCACGCCGCCCTTCGCCGACAACAGCACGCTCAACTCGAATTTCAACAACCAGATCCAGAGCTGGCTCGCGACCGGCAACACGTCGGCGCTGACGACGGCGATCAACGGCTTTTCCGCGACGAACCTCGGCCTTTCCGCCGGCCTCGCGACGTCCGGCAACGTGACGACGCAGGTCGATGCCAACACCAACGTCGATTACACGGTGAAGGCCGACGGTTCCGGATTTCAGGATCTGATCCGCGCCCTCACGCTCGTCGCCAACACGCCCTATCCGGGCGCGTCGAACACCGCGACGGGCCCCGACTACCAGAACCTCATGAACGACGCCCTGACGACCGCCCAGAAAGGCGTGACGGAAGTCAACAACACCTCGCAGTCGCTGGCGGGCAAGTTCGCGCAAGTCAAGGCCATCGGCGACCAGAACACCTCCGACCTGACGGTCGTGCAAAACCAGCTTTCGACCCTCACCACCGCCGACACCACGACCGCGATCACGGAAATGCAGGCGCTGCAGACGCAGCTCACCTCGTCCTATCAGGTGACAAACATCGTCAGCAAGCTCTCGCTCGTCAATTACCTGACGTTCTAGCGCCGTCCGTCCGGAAAAAATCGCGTATGGCGGCGTTGATCGCCTGAAGGGCCTTCACGTTCCTGTTTTCCATGCGATAGATCAGGCAATGCTCGTCGTAAAACACCGGGGCATGAGCAACCTGCTCCAGTTTCTTTCTGGCCCTGCGGGCGACCTGCGCGGGCAAAATACCGATGCCGCCCCCGTGCGCCGTGATATCCGCGATCACTTCCAGATTGTCGGACGTGATGATCCGCCCGAACACGAAGCCTGCCTTTTTCATTTTCCCGAGGAGAGATTGGGTCTGGACGAGATCGGGGTCGCACACAAGGACGGAGGGATTGTGCTTTTTCACGGCCGACCACAGGCGGACCTCGTCCCTGCACAACGGATGGATGATCAGGTCGGGATGCTGGACGGGGTTGACGACGATCCCGGCGTCCACTTTCGAGCCGATGACGTCGGCGGCGATCTTCCGCGACAAATCATGCCGCAAGGACACGTGCAGGTCGGGATGCGCCGCCATGAGGCCGGGCAAAAACCCCGACAGGGAATGCAGCGCGACTGAAGCATGGCAACCGATGACATATGAGCCGCGGATCTCGCGCATGGATGTCTGCGCCCCCGTCCTGACCCCCTCCCAGACCTGCAGCAGGCTGCGGGCATGATGATGAAGCTGCCTGCCTGCCTGCGTCAGGACGACGCCACGCTTGCCGCGCGTCAGCAGCGGAACGCCGACTGCATGTTCAAGCCGCTGCATGGCCAGAGAGAGCGACGGCTGGCTTATGCCGAGCCTCTCCGCGGCGCGGGACAGGTTCAGCGTGTGGGCGACTTCGATGAAATAGGTCAGGTCGGCAGGCGACGGAACCATAGCTTTTACCTATGATAATTATTAAATATAATTATTATATCTATGGAATGAAAAAAGATAGGGTTTTTTCTACGCTGGCGCAAACAGCGCGGCGAAACAAAGCACGAGAAAGGATAAAAACCATGTACGGAACGGAATTTAACGAAGTCGCCAACCCCAAGGCCTACCACATCCATGTCTATTTCGAGAAAGGGACGCCATCGGAAATGGAGGCTATCGTCCTTATGGATGCCCTGCTCTCCAAATTTCCCGCCGGCATCCGGGGCGTGCACGAAGTCGATGCCGGAAGGGGGCCGCACACGCAGCCCAATCTTTCAGCGACAATCAAAAACGACGCCTTCGGCGCAGTCGTTTCATGGCTGCAGATGAACAACCGCGGCCTCTCCATCCTCATCCACCCGCGCACGGGCGACGAGTGGAAAGACCATGCCGAAGCGCCGCTGTGGATCAGAAATCCGGTCGCCTTCGACCCTGCATTCCTCGAGCAGGTGCGGCCGAAAAAGGCCGGAAAACCCGGCCTCTAAGGCACGCGGAGGGGAAAGCCGGCACGCGCCGGTTTTCCCTTTTTCCGTCCGGGGGATTTTAGTCCGCCTTGAAAATTTTTGGCCGGTGCCTGACGTTGCCGTTCACGGAGGGCTTCGCGTTTTTGCGCGCCGGCTTTTCCTGCGGCGCGGAGACCTGGATATAATAGCGCTCGCTCCAGTTCGACCCCTGCAGCGTCTTGAGGCCGGTCATCGGCGCCTTGCCTTTCGTCTCCGGCACGGCGGATTTCGCGGCGCGGCGCGACACTTTGATGACGTCGCCGTTGTCGGCGCGCACCACCTTCCGCCCCATCTTTTCGACCGCAGCGGCGCAGGCTTCGCGCAGCGCCGCCGAACCGTGCATGGGCAGGACGTGTTTCGGATCGGCGAGCTTCACCATCTCGACGATCTCCGGCAGGCGGGCGTGCCCCGGCGGATAGAGCGGCAGATCGCCGCTGGTGAGCACCGTGAAGCCCTTGGCGCGCAGCGTCGACAGCAGCCTGTTGCGCTGGCCGATCTGCCCCGGCATCGACGGCGCGCAGAAGACGATGACGTCTTTCGCCGGATCGAGCGCGAGCGCGTTGTGGCGCCCCTCCGCTGCGCGCGTCAGGGCGGCATTGGCGTGCCCCTGCGACCCCGTCACGACGACGACGGAACTTTCCGGCACGGCCTGCGCCAGATCCTGCGCCGCACGGCCCGCGCCGAGAATGCGCAGGTCGAGGTTCACCCCCAGTTGGTCGGCAAGCGTCAGTCCCGTGTCGCGCAGGGCCGCCAGAGACTGCTCGTGCGCCGCGCCGGCGACCCAGAGCGTGCGCTTTTCCGCCGCCGCGACCGCGGCCACGCTCGCAAGATTTTCCTCGTAGCCGCTCATCACCGCGACGATGATCCGCTTGCCGGGATTCTCCGCAATCACGTCGTGCAGCGCCTCGCGCATATCGTGCTCGGTCACGGCGTCGTGATCCTTTTCCGCACCCGTCGAGTCGAGCAGCAGCAGATCGACCGGCTTCGAGACGACGCTCTTGAACTGCGCCTCGTTGAAGGCCGGGCCCCACAGGACGGACTGGTCCATCTTGAAATCGCCGGTGTGCAGGATGGTGCCTTCCGGCGTATCGATGAAAAACCCCACCGATTGCGGCGTCGAATGGCTGACCCAGAAGGCCTTCACGGCAACGGCGCCTTCCTGAATGTCCTTGCCGGGCGCGATGGTGTAGATCTTCGGCCATTCCGACGGGTCTATGCCTGCGTTGCTGAGGTCCTGCTGGAAGCGCCGCGCCGTATAAGGCGTGGCGTAAATTTTCGGCAGCTTGTAGCCCATCAGGATCAAAAGCGGCAGCGCGCCGGAATGGTCGGGGTGATTGTGCGTCAGAAAAATGGAGTCGATCGGCAGTTCCGGTTTGTGGGCGGGATCATCCGTCTTATAGAGAAACCTTGCATAATCGGCCAGCACGGTATCCGATTGCGCGAGCTCCGGATATTCCGGCGCGTGTTTGTCGCCCTGCAGGAGGCCTGCGTCGAACAGCAGCACCTTGCGGCATTTCTTGCCGTTTTCATCTTCATATTCGTAAACGCAGAGGCCGGAATTGGCGCCGATATTATGCTTGTTGTTGCCGCCGAGGATGTGCCACTGCAAGGAACTCATAAACGGCTCGGCTCCCGCGTTCCGCCCCCGCCGCTGTCCGCGAGACGCATCCATGTCCAGAGAATATGGTCGAGGCATTCCGGCTGCGGCGGCACGGCCGCATCTGCGAAGCCGGGCAGCGCCAGAATAAGGTCAAGAAGGCCTTCATGCGAAAGAGACAGGCGGTCGGCCGCAGGATGGACGGCGAGCAATGCCGCCGCAATGTCCTTTTGGTTTGACCAGGAAAGCCGCCCAGAACGCTGCATGAGTGTCCGTACCTCTTTCGTCTTTTCGTGTGTGAAGAGACACTAGAGGGGGTTTTTCCGGTTGTCGAGGGCGCTCCGCACGGAAAGCTTATAAAGTTCTTGCAAAACAATCCGTTAAAAAACGGTCTTATATTTCATAAGGGCGGCGCCGCGCGAGACCCTTCACATGAAGCGGCATACGATTCGCGGCATACCCTGCGCTATTTCATAGGGGTATATTTCGGCGCCGCCTCGGGGAGCTGATGGTCGAGATCGCGCGCATATTCCGCAGATTCCATAAACAACCGATCCTCCAGCCTGTGGAAGGTATCGTTCATGGTTTCGAGCCTCAGGGCATCGAGCGTTGTCTGTTCGCGCTCCACCTGCGACTTGTCGCCGATCATGTTCATAAGATAATAGGGATCCTCGAAGCGGTCGCGGGTCATCGTGTCCATGATTTCCATGTAGCTCGCCCCCGCCGTGCCCTCGGGCGCCGTCTCCGTCGCCGGAAGGCCGACGGTCTTGTTTTCCATCTGCGAAACGTCGATGCCGCTGCCGCCGAGGCGCTCGCTCAGCATCGCGCCCAACACGTTGTAGATGTCGTTGATGTAGGCCAGCTGCGAATGGCGCAGGAGAATCTGCACATGTCCGCCCGGCGTGGCCGCGACTTTCGCCGGCAGCGGGTCGGACGTCAGCGGATCCACGATATAGCGCAGCGCCGACTGCATGACGAGGATATTCTGCTTGTTGGTCGGGTCGATCGTCTGCTGCGGCCCCCATAGCAGCGCGCCGATGTTCTTTTCTCTTCCGGCGAGCGGCCCCGCCGCCGTGCAGCCCTGGTCGCCCATGGTCGGGTCGCAGAACTGCGTCACGTACTGGTTCCACATATAGCTCAGGTCTTCGTTGCGGCCATGTTGCGAAAAGGAGTTGATGGCATTCGTGGCCACGGCGTCGTCGTCCTGCGCGAGGCCGCGATTGAAGGCGCGGGAAATCTGGAAGGCGCGCGCCAGGCCGGGGCCTGTCGAATCAAGTTCGCAGGCCAGTTCGGACGGCTGGTAGCGGCGGTGCGCCTCCGTCTCGAGCCTTTCCGCGTCTGTTTTTTCCTCCACCGCCGCTTGCGCGTCCATCAACTCGCCGATCATGTGCGTCTGGTCGACCTGCGAGGCGTGCAGCTCCATCGTCATGCTCTTGAGCGTCTGCGACAAATTCACAGCCCCTGATCCGTTCATCCAGTCGCTCATTGCCTGTTCGACCGAGTTGTAGAAGCTGGTGTAATACTGGAACAGCCCGTGATCCGTCGGATTCATGCCGAACGCGGACTCGATGATGTTGTCGATAAAGCCGCCGGGCGTATTATTGCCCAGCAACTGCGGGTTCGCCTCCTGCTGTATGAACAGGTTGATGTTGTTGATGTCCTGGTTGACGAGCTGGTTCAGCGGCTGCGCCGTATCCGCCGGATTCTCGCACTGCGCCGCGGCGGGACGGGAGGCGAGAACGCCGCAGACCACGGCTACGGCCAGCGCCGCCATGCGCAGATCG
>JAGXAX010000355.1 GCA_018971405.1 Alphaproteobacteria bacterium
ATCGTCGTCATCTCCCTGTATTTATAATGTGCGCAGGGCGCGTTTTTTATTTCAGAAAACCAACATAAGCATAATTGCTGTAAAATGCGCATGTTTTCAAGGGAAAATGACGGCCTGGCCAACCTTAAATATTTTTAATCCACGCGGCATATCCGCACATGCTTGCGGGAAGCATGATGGGGTTATAGCCGCCGTTGCGGCGACACGAAAATGAAGGAGTGATAAAAATGAAAAAACAACGCAAACTCGTACAAGCGGTTCTTGTCGCCGCCACGGTCGCCGGCCTGACGGGGATGTTCTCCGGCACGGCGCGCGCGGACGACGACGGCTGGCATCGCCATGACGGATATGTCCACGGGGATTACGACCATGATGCGCGCTGGCGCCATGAGCGTCCCGTCGAATACCGCCACTATTATTACGACAGGTACGGCCGTCTCGAAGTCTTTTACAGCCCCGTTCCGCGCGTGATCGTCGAGCGGCCCGCGCCGCCGCCCGGCCTCAATATCGTGATCCCGGTGAATATCCGCTAGGCCGGAGGCAGGATCTCCTGCCGCGGTGCGCCGCGCAGCGACTGGAACAGGTGCAGCATGGCGGCGATGCCGATCAGCGGCGCCGCGAGGTTGAGCAGAGGAACGGTCGAAAAGAAGCTGATCGACACGCCGATCAGCAGAATGGCGTGGTGCGCCTTCTTTTGCAGCGCCGCGGCCTCCGCGACGCTGGCGCGCCTTCCCGCGATCATGCGGAAGAACTGCGTGCCGAGCAGGTATCCGTTCATCCCGTAGTAGACGAGGATATAGACCGGCGGGATCATCCACAGCGAAAGGCAGAGGACGTTCAGCGCGACCGCCTTGAGGGAGAAAGCGATATCGTGCAGCACCGTCGGCCAGAACGGCGGAACGGCCGGCGCGAGGTGCGGATAATCCTCTTTCTCGATGATGTCCGCTATGCTGTCGTCGAAGAAGCTGATGAGGATGGGATATAACAGCGGAAACAGAAACCACGCCGCTGTGACGCCGCCCGCGCTGGCGGCGCTGTTCCAGCAGGCCGTGGACACCGACTGGATCGGCAAGTTCGCGCTGGGGCCGTACTGGAGGACGGCGCCGCAGCAGGAGCGCAAGCCCTACCTTGACACCTTCCGCAATTACCTGACGGACATCTATATCTCGAAGTTCCATGCCGACGATGCCGAACAAATCAAGGACATCAAGTTGCTCTCGATCGCGCCGCAAGCGGACGACCGCCTCTACGTGAAATCCCTGATCGAGCGTAAGGGCGACGGCAAAACCGCGGGAGAAGACACGCAGGTCGATTATATCCTGAAACAGTCGCCCCACGAATGCCAGGTCCATGACATCAGGGTCGCGGGCGTCAGCCTGCTGGTGACGCTGCGCTCCGAGTTCAGCGAAGTGGCAAGCGATTCCGGCGTCAAAGGCGTCATAAGCCAGATGCAGAAACGCCTCGCCGCGGACTAGCATAACCCCATGATCGTCACCATACTGGCAAGATCGCTCCGCAACCTCCTGCTCCCCGGCATCCTGAGGCTGTTCCTGCTGTGCCTGCTGGCCTACGTCATCGGCTGGGGC
>JAGXAX010000356.1 GCA_018971405.1 Alphaproteobacteria bacterium
CGCCGAGGATGCGGACATTACTTTGCAGCTGCACAAAATGTTCAAGCCGCGCCTCGCGCAGGAGCAGATGACGACGGTTTACGAGACTCTGGAGCGACCGCTTGCTGCCGTAATCGCGGAGATGGAATATAACGGCATCAAGGTCGATGTGGCAGAGCTGAAACACTTAAGCAACGGTTTTGCCAGGCAGATCGCGGAAAACGAGAAAGAGATTTATGATCTCGCGGGGCAGAGCTTCAACATCGGCTCGCCCAAGCAGCTGGGCGACGTGCTGTTCGGGTCACTGGGCCTCGAAGGCGGCAAAAAGACAAAAACCGGAAGCTGGTCGACGAGCGCCGACGCCCTGGAGCAGCTTGCTGGCAATGAAATTGTGGACAAGATCCTCGAATGGCGCGAACTTTCAAAACTGAAAAGCACCTATGCCGACGCCCTCCCCGCCGCGATCACGCCGCGCACGGGGCGCATCCATACTTCTTTCTCGATGGCGGGAACAAACACGGGGCGGCTGTCGTCGTCCGACCCGAACCTGCAAAACATTCCCATCCGCACCGACAACGGCAAGAAAATCCGCGCCGCCTTCATCCCGGAAAAGGGCTGCGAGCTGCTCTCGGTGGACTATTCGCAGGTGGAGTTGCGCCTCGCCGCGGAACTGGGCGACATCAAGGCGCTGAAACAGGCGTTTCATGACGGCGTGGACATTCACGCCGCGACGGCGAGCCAAGTGTTCGACGTGCCGCTCGACAAAATGACGCCGGAAATCCGCCGCAGCGCCAAGGCGGTCAACTTTGGAATCATCTACGGCATCAGCGGGTTCGGACTGGCGAAACAGCTCGGCATCACGCCGGCGGAAGCGTCGGATTACATCAAAAAATATCTCTCGCGCTTCCCCGAACTGAAAAAATTCATGGATACGGCGAAGGAGTACGCTAAAAAACACGGCTATGTGAAGACGTTCTATGGCCGCAAATGCTTCATCTACGGCATCAACGACAAGGGCCCGATGCGGAGCTTCGCCGAACGGCAGGCGATCAACGCGCCGCTGCAGGGCACGGCGGCGGACGTCATGAAGCGCGCCATGATCGCGCTCCGCCCGGCGCTGGCCGAGGCGAAGCTCGGCGCGAAGATGCTGCTGCAAGTGCATGACGAATTGCTGTTCGAAGTTCCGGCGAAGGAAAAAGCCGAGACCGAAGCACTGGTGAAAAAGATCATGGAGTCGGCGGGCCTGGGCATCGGCGTGCCGCTCGAAGTCGGCACCGGCTGGGGCAAAAACTGGGCGGAGGCGCATTGAGGAGAGAAAAGTGGCTATGGCTATTGTACAAACAGCAAACTTTTTTTCCATTCAGGAAATACAGGATCTAATTAAAAGTCCTGAAGTGATAGCAGTTGGCCTAACTGCCGTATTAGACGTTATTAGGAGAATATTGATACCAAAAGCTTTTGTAGCTTGGGGTACAGGGCACCAATTCACTTTTTCTATTCCACAAAACAAGAATAACCCGACTTTATTATTACATACCAGAAGTATTATTGTTAAAAATACAGGTCGCAGCGAAGCGAGGGAGATCGAAATTTATTTAAACTTTGT
>JAGXAX010000357.1 GCA_018971405.1 Alphaproteobacteria bacterium
TCAACCATATATTAAAGAAACAGCCCCTACCAGTGAAGGTAAGGGCTGTTTTTTTATCTTTGGGTGTGTGGTCAGAAATCAGACATCTCTGGCCTTACACTATACCCCTCCCGCGAGGCGGGAGCTTTTTTATGGGGCACGGATGGCGCCTGTTAAAGCGATGCCTTGTAGTTTTCCGCGGCGAAGCTCCAGTTCACCAGATTTTCGATGAATACCTTGAGGAAGTCGGCGCGGCGGTTCTGGTAGTCGAGATAGTAGGCGTGTTCCCAGACGTCGCAGACGATCAGCGGCGTTTTGCCGTCGGTCAGCGGCGTTTCCGCGTTGGCGGTCTTGACGATTTCGAGCTTGCCCTTGTTCGAGACCAGCCACACCCAGCCGGAGCCGAATTGGCCCATGCCGCCGGCGACGAACTGCTCCTTGAACTTGTCGAAGCCGCCGAAGGCTTCGTCGATCTTCGCCATCAGCGGGGCGGGCGCGCCGCCGCCGCCGTTGGGCGTCATGCTCTTCCAGAAGAGGTTGTGGTTGTAGATCTGGCCGATGTTGTTGAACACGGGGCCGACGCCCTGCTTGCGGGATTCGACGACGGCCTTTTCGAGCGGCATGCCCTCCAGCGGCGTGCCTTTGACGAGTTCGTTGGCCTTATCCACATAGGCCTTGTGGTGCTTGCCGTAGTGGAACTCAAACGTCTTCGCCGAGATGTGCGGTTCGAGCGCGGCCTTGTCGTAAGGCAATTGGGGAAGGGTGAAAGTCATAGCGGTCTCCTGCAGTTTGGGTTGGGCTTGGGACATGGCGCGGCCTCCTTTTGATTTCATAATTAACCATATTAGGTGGACTTTGAAAGGATAGCGCGATAATCCGTTTTGGCAATGGTTATATCGGGAAAAAATGGCGTTTTTATTGGTCGTCAGCGTTCCCGGAGCTGTCCGCTATGCCGGGCGCCGTCAGCAGCATGCCGAACCAGCGCCAGTCGGGAGACCGCCCCGGTGTGAAGGTTTCATCCGGAAGCGTGCAGTTGATGCGCGTGCGGCGGTCGGTGAAAGGCTGCTTCAGGCGGATCTCGATGCGGTTTTCGTCGAGGCGCGTCAGCGGCAGTTTTCCGGTATCGGAGGCGAAGCAGGAGAGCTTGGAGAGATCATGCAGCGCGGACGTGACTGTAAAACCGATATCCGGCGGGTTGTTTTTTATGGCCGGATCTGCCGGTACGATGTCGCTTGCCGGCAGAGGCAGCGCGTTGGCGGTCAGCGTGAAGCGGTCGATGTCGCCGTATTCCTGGGTCATGACGAAGCGCGGCAGCTCCATCATGTCTTCGCCGTGGTAAACGACGCCCGATTGCTCTCCGAAGGCGGCCTTGAAGTCATAACCGGCGATCTGTTTTTTCAGCGCGCCGTCGAACTCGCCGTAGGGGTAGGCGAAAAACGCCGGCGCGACGCCCAGCATTTCGCGCGCGCGCGCGACGGCGCGATTGATAAGCGCGGCGTTTTGCGTTGCCGTCCTGTCGATCATGTGCACGTAGGATGCGGGCAGGATGCCGAAGTCGGCCAGACCGTCCGTTTTTATCTTTTTAAGCTGTTCCCATGTCATGCG
>JAGXAX010000057.1 GCA_018971405.1 Alphaproteobacteria bacterium
CGCGTTTGGAAACGTCATCAACCCGTGGCAGCGCAAAGGCGACAACAAATCGCTCGTTCCCGGCGGCTCGTCGGGCGGCTCTGCTGCCGCGGTCGCGGCACGCATCGCCATGGGCGCGACCGGCACCGATACCGGCGGCTCCATCCGCCAGCCCGCGGCCTTCTGCGGCATCAGCGGCATCAAGCCGACCTACGGCCGCTGCTCGCGCTTCGGCATCATCGCCTTTGCCTCCTCGCTCGACCAGGCGGGGCCGTTCGCCCGCACGGTTGAAGATTGCGCTCTCCTGCTGCAATCCATGGCGGGCTACGACCCCAAGGATTCCACCTCGGTCAACCGCCCCGTGCCGGAATATTCCAAATCCGTCGGCCAGAGCGTCAAGGGCCTCAAGGTCGGCGTGCCGAAGGAATACCGCGTCGAGGGCACCAACCCCGAAATCCTCAAACTGTGGGACAAGGGCGTGCAAATGATGAAAGACGCCGGCGCGGAAATCGTCGATGTCTCGCTGCCGCACACCAAATACGCGCTGCAAACCTATTACGTCATCGCGCCCGCGGAATGTTCCTCCAACCTTGCGCGATATGACGGCGTGCGCTTCGGCCTGCGCGAAAACAAGGACAACGGCAGCCTCAACGACATGTACGAGGCCACCCGCGCCGCCGGTTTCGGCAAGGAAGTCAAGCGCCGCATCCTCATCGGCACCTACGTTCTCTCCGCCGGTTACTACGACGCCTATTACAACAAGGCGCGGCGCGTGCGCAAGCTGATCTGGCAGGACTTCATCGAAGCTTACAAAAAATGCGACGTGCTGCTGACGCCGACCGCGCCGACGCCCGCCTTTGCCATCGGCGAGAACACCGCCGACCCGGTGACGATGTACCTCAACGACATTTTCACCATTCCGGCCTCGATGGCGGGCATGCCCGGCCTGTCGCTGCCGGTGGGTCTCAGCGCCGACGGCCTGCCGCTCGGCCTGCAACTGCTCGGGCGTCCGTTCGACGAAGAGACGGTATTCAGGGCGGCAGGCGCGCTTGAGAGAGCGGCCGGCTTCACGCATCTCCCCCAATCACTGCAAGCGAAGGCGGCATAACATCATGGCACACGCACTCCTCAAAGGTGAAACAGGCGACTGGGAAATGGTCATCGGACTCGAAGTCCATGCCCAGATTTTGACCAAATCGAAGCTCTTCTCCGGCGCATCGGCCGCTTTCGGCGCCGCGCCCAACACGCAGGTGTCGCCCATCGACGCAGGCTTCCCGGGCATGCTGCCGGTCATCAACAAGCTCTGCATCGAAAAGGCCGTGCGCACCGGCCTCGGCCTCAACGCGAAGGTCAACCTCTATTCCGTCTTCGAGCGCAAAAACTATTTTTATCCCGACTTGCCGCAAGGCTACCAGATTTCGCAATACCAGCATCCGATCGTCGGCGAAGGCGAGATTGAAATAGATCTTCCCGACGGCTCGACCAAGATCATCGGCATCGAGCGCCTCCACGTCGAGCAGGACGCGGGAAAGTCGCTGCACGACCAGCATCCGTCGAAATCCTACGTGGATTTGAACCGCTCCGGCAATCCGCTGATGGAGATCGTCTCCAGGCCGCACATGAATTCCGCCGAGGAAGCCGCCGCCTACGTCACCAAGCTCCGCGCCATCGTGCGCTATCTCGATACCTGCGACGGCAACATGGACGAAGGCTCGATGCGTTGCGACGTCAACCTCTCGGTGCGCAGACCCGGCGCTCCGCTCGGCACCCGCTGCGAGATCAAGAACGTCAACTCCGTGCGCTTCGTGCAGCAGGCGATAGAATACGAAGCGCGCCGCCAGATAGAAGTCATCGAAAGCGGCGGCACGATCAAACAGGAAACGCGCCTCTTCGACACCAAGAACGGCACGACCCGCGCCATGCGCTCGAAGGAGGACGCGCACGACTATCGCTATTTCCCCGATCCCGACCTGCTGCCGCTGAAACTGGAGCAGAGCTTCGTCGATAACATCAAATCGACGCTGCCCGAACTGCCGGACGCGAAGAAAAAGCGTTTCATCGCGCTCGGCCTTTCGCCTTACGACGCGAGCGTGCTGACGGCGGAAAAGGAGCGCGCCGCATACTTCGAGAAAGTCGCCAACAGCAACGACCCGAAGCTCGCCGCCAACTGGGTGACGACGGAACTCGCGGGCGCGCTCAACAAGGCGGGCAAGGAGCTGCATGACAGCCCCGTCTCCGCCGAACAGCTGGGCGGGCTCTTGAAGCTGATCGCCGACGACACCATCTCCGGCAAGATCGCCAAGGACGTCTTCGCCGAGATGTTCGCGACCGGCAAGGACGCCGTGAAGATCGTCGCGGAAAAAGGCCTGAAACAGGTGACGGACGCCGGCGCAATCGAAGAGATCGTCGATGAGGTGCTGGCCGAAAATCCGGACAAGATCGCCGAATACAAATCCGGCAAGGACAAGCTCTTCGGCTTCTTCGTCGGGCAGGTCTTGAAGAAATCCGGCGGCAAGGCCAACCCCGCCATCGTCAACGACCTCCTGAAAAAGAAGCTGTGATGCACGCGCTCGGCGTCTTTTTCCTGCTTCTTCAGGCGGTATTGGCGCTTCTTGCCGCCTCTTATCTCTACTACGACTGGAAGCTGGGCGCGGCCTCCGTGCCGAGTTCGTCCGCCGCGGGGCGCGCCGTGGCGGCGCTTGTCCCGCCGGACGCGTCCTCCGTCGTCGATCTCGGCTCGGGATGGGGCGGCATGGCGCTCGCCGTCGCGCGCGCGCATCCGCAAGTGAAGGTCACAGGCATCGAATACGCGCTGCCGCCGTACCTCTTCTCCCGCCTGCGGCAATTCTTCAGCCCCGCGCTGAAAAACCTGTCCTTCCTGCGCGAAGACCTCTTCGGCTATCCCCTTGCCCCCGTATCCGCGGTGATTTGCTACATGCCGCCGGAAATGATGGAGCGCCTCGCGCCGAAGCTGGCAAGGGAACTGCGCCCAGGCGCCGTCGTCATCAGCAATTCGGCGGACTGGCCGGGGCGGACGCCGGAAAAGACGGTGGAAGTGCCGGCGCTGCTGCTGGCGGAAAAAATATTCATCTACAGGATCGCATCATGACAAAACTCATCGTCTTCGACGTCGACGGCACATTTTTGAACTCGCAAGTCCTCTACGACAGGACGGTGCTGGAATATTCGGCGGCGCAAGGCCTGCCCGCGCCCTGCCTCAGGACCATCCACCTCGGCTACGGCGACCCGCACGCGCACGATTTCGGCTGGGGCGTCAGCAAGGACGAGCAGCTGCGCCACATGATCGAGACCATGGTTCTGGCCGACAAATATTCCATGTCGGGCGCGCCCGAGCATACGCCGCCGTTCTTCGACGGCGCGCAGCACGTTTTTGAACGCCTGAAAAACGCCGGATACACGCTCGCCATCGTCACCAGCAAGCCCGAGGCGCCGCTGCTGCACCTGCTCGACTACCACAACGCGCGCAACGTCTTTTCCGCGCACCGCACCTTCGACGACATCGAGCGCCGCAACGAGCGCGAAAAGCCCGAGCCGGACATGCTGCGCAGCGTCATGCGGGAGCTGGATTTCAGCCCGGAGGACACGGTCATGGTCGGCGACACGACGATGGACATCCGCATGGGGCGCAGCGCCAACACCCATACCATCGGCGTCACCTGGGGCGCGCACACGAAGGAGCACCTCGTGGAGGCCGGCGCGCATTACATCGTCGAAACAGGCCTCGGCGACGTGGCGCAGGTCGTCGAAAAGATCTTCACCAAAGCATGACCCTCGCGCACGCGCTGCTGGCCCTCCTGTTCCTGCTGACCATCGGGCTGCTGCTGACGCTCAAAATCTGCAGCGTGCGGCTCGACCACCGCACCGCGCCGATCTTCATCAGCCTCTGGACGCTGTTCGGCGCCGCCGCCGCCGCGCCGCGCTACGGGCATCTGTGGCGGCCGGGATGGGAGAAGATGCTGGCGGAGCCGTATCTGCTCGCGCTCTGCGTGGCGAAAGGCGCGTTTCTCTACCTGCTGCTGGTGATCAGCCAGGAATTGATGAAGGAAAGCCTGTCGTCAAGGCATTACGTCACGCCGCTGTCCGTCGGGCTGGTGGCGGTCGTCAACGCCGGATTGGGCGAGCACCTGACGCCGAAGGAATGGTTCTCGGCGCTCGGACTTTGCGCGCTGGCGGTGGGATTTTTCTTCAAAGGCCACCTTTCCGACCTCAGCCGCCAGGGAAAGATGACTTACGTCAAGCTGGTGGCGATTTCCGTCCTGCTCGCCGCCTTCGACCGCGTGCTGATCCACAATTCCAACTGGTATGCCATGCTGCTGGTCTCCAACGTCACGCTGCTGGCCTTGTCGCTGCTGCTGAACCGCGCCGAACCCGCCGTTTTGAAGGATGCGTTCTTTCATAAATCCGCCGCGCTCGCCGGCCTGTTCTACATGGCGGCGGAAATCGTCAAGGACTATCAGGAAGTGACCATCAACCCCGTCAGCGTCGTCGTGACGGCGCAGGCCGCGACCAAGCCGGTGATCCTGATCCTGAGCGCCCTGTTGTGGAAAGAGCGCACCGTCAGGGAGCAGACGGTCTGGGGCGTTCTCGCCTTTATTGTCACGCTGCCGTTATTCCTTTAAGCTCTGTTCATGGCATACGACCGCGACATCATCGTTTTCGGCGGCGGCGTCGCTGGGCTTTTCACGGCGGCGCGTCTCCGCCGCGCCGGATACGACGTGATCCTCGTCGAAAAAGACGCGCTCGGCGGCACGCAGACGCTCGCTTCGCAGGGCATGATCCACGGCGGGCAGAAATACACGCTCGCGGGAAAGGCGACGGGCGCGGCCGCGGCGGCCGCAGCCATGCCGGAGCGGTGGGAAGCCTGTTTTGCAGGAACGGGGGAACTCGACCTTTCAGCGGTCAAAACCTTAAGCGGCAGGCAGGTCATGTTTCCGGCCGGGTCGTTTTTTGCAAATCTCTTCTCCCGCCTGACCGTTTTCGCCGCGGCCAAGGCCGTCAACGGCAAAACGCGCAAGCTGGAGCGCGATGCGTTCCCCGTGGTTTTAAAGCGCGACCCCGTGTATGAGATGCAGGAATGCGTTCTGGACGTGAAATCGCTCGTCGCGGCGCTGGCAGGGAATCTTGAGGGAAGGATTTTCAAGGGAGAAGCGACGGCGCTGTCTTCCGGCGGGCGTGTGACGATCGGCGGAAAACCCTTCAGCGCAAAAACCGTCATTTTTGCCGCGGGCGCGGGCAACGAAACCGCGTTGAAGCTGCTCGGCGCCGACGCGCGCCGCGCCCAGCGCCGCCCGCTGCGGCAAATCATGGTCAGGCCGATGCGGCAGGCGCTCTACGGACACGGCATCACCGGAGAACCCAAGCCGCGCGTGACGGTCACGTCTCATCCCGACGGCACGGGAAATTATATCTGGTATCTCGGCGGGAACGTCGCGGAGCGCGGCGCAAAAATGACGGAAGACGAAGCCCTTGCCTTCGTCAAAAATGAAATGCGCGATATTTTTCCCGATATAGACTGGAACGATAAACAATGGGCCAGCCATGCCGTTGACCGCGCCGAAGCTTTCTCCGACGGCACGCAGCTCGCCGCAGGCCCGCAAATCCAGCGATACGGCAGCGTGCTTGTCGCCTGGCCGACCAAGCTGACCTTCGCGCCGCTGCTGGCCGATCTCGTTCTCGCGCATGTGGAAGAAAACGGCAGAGCGCCGACGCCAGCCGCCCCGCCGCCTGATCTGCCAGCGGTCGTGATCGGCGCTTATCCGTGGGAGGACGCGACATGGCGCCGCCTTTAGACAGTCTCGCGCGCCGCCGCTTCTCCGCGACGGGAAAGGACGTCAGCGTTCTCGGCCTCGGCACGGTGAAATTCGGCCGCAATCAGGGCGTGAAATATCCGGGCGGCGACGGGTTTTCCCTGCCGTCGGACGGCGAAATCTCCTCCCTGCTCGACCTTTGCATCGCCCACGGCGTCAACCTTCTCGATACCGCCCCCGCCTACGGCCTCGCGGAAGAGCGGCTCGGCGCGCTGCTGGGCGCGCGGCGCAAGGAATTTTTCATCGTCACGAAGACAGGCGAGGAATTCAACGGCGGAAAATCGCATTACGATTTTTCCGCCGCGCATACGCGCATGAGCGTCGCGCGCAGCCTGAAGCGCCTGAGAACGGATTATCTCGACTGCGTGCTGGTGCATTCCGACCGCGACGATCTCGCCGTCATCGAACGGACGCCCGCGCTGGAGACGCTCGAACGGCTCAAGCAAGACGGACGCGTTCTCAGCTACGGCGTCTCGACCTATACCGTCGCGGGCGGAAAGCGCGCGGCGGAGCTGGCAGACGCGGTAATGGTCGCCTATAATCAAGGCCACACTGCCGAAAAGGAAGTTATCGATTACGCCCATGCCCGCGGCAAGGCGGTTCTCGTCAAAAAAGGCCTCGCCTCCGGCCATGTCGGCACGCTGGGCGGCGTGGAGGAGAACATCCGCTTCATCCTCGGGACGGAGGGCGTCACCAGCCTTGTTTTCGGCAGCCTTTCGCCCGCCAACATCCTGAACAATATCAAGGCGGCGCGGGAAACGCGCTAAACCCCCTTTGCAACCGCCCCTGAAAATGGTCTTATAGCGTATGTCCGATTTCAAACGCACCCGCAAAACAAAAATCGTCGCCACGCTTGGCCCCGCCTCTTCCTCGCCCGCAATGGTGAAGACGCTGTTCGAGGCCGGCGTGGACGTGTTCCGCCTCAATTTCAGCCACGGCGCCCACGAAGACCACCAAAAACGCCTGACGCTGGTGCGCGCGCTGGAAAAGGAAGCCGGACGTCCGATCGGCGTCTTTGCCGACCTGCAGGGCCCGAAGCTGCGGCTCGGCACGTTCAAAAACGGCGCCATCGACATCGAAAAAGGCATGCGCCTTACGCTCGACTCGGACCCTGCGCCGGGCGATGAAAAGCGCGTCCACCTGCCGCATCCGGAAATCATCGAGGCCCTGGAGGTCGGCTCCGACATCCTGCTCGACGACGGGAAGGTCAACCTGCGCGTCGTCAAAAAGAACAAGGACTCCGTCGAGACGGAAGTCATCGCCGGAAAGAAGCTGATGGACCGCAAGGGCGTCAACCTGCCCAACGTTCTGCTGAAAGTCTCCGTCCTGACGAAGAAAGACCGCATCGACCTCGAAGCCGCGCTTGCCATGGGCGTCGACTGGATCGCCCTCTCCTTCGTGCAGCGCCCCGAAGACGTGACGGAGGCGCGGCAGCTGATCGGCGCCCGCGCCAAGATCATCGTCAAGCTTGAAAAACCCTCGGCCATCGAGAGCCTTGAAAAAATCGTCGAACTCGCCGACGCCGTCATGCTGGCGCGCGGCGACCTCGGCGTCGAAATTCCGGCGGAGCATGTGCCGAGCGTGCAAAAACGCGTCGTGCGCGCCTGCCGCCTTGCGGGCAAGCCCGTCATCATCGCGACGCAGATGCTCGAATCGATGATCTCCGCGCCGCGGCCGACGCGCGCCGAGGCCTCCGACGTCGCGACCGCCATCTACGACGGAACGGACGCCGTCATGCTCTCCGCGGAAACGGCGTCAGGCGAGTATCCCGTCGAGGCGGTCTCCATCATGGACAGGATCGCGACCGACGTCGAAAAAGACCCTCTCTACCGCAAGATCATGGATGCCGAGCATCCCGACCCCGGGAGCAACGCGCCGGACGCCATCACCGCCGCCGCATCGAACGTCGCCGCGACGATTTCCGCCGCCGCGATCGTCAACTACACGACGTCCGGCGCGACGACGCTGCGCACCGTGCGCGAACGCCCGTCCGTGCCGATCCTCAGCATGACGGAAAGTCTCGCCGTGGCGCGGCGGCTGCAATTGTCCTATGGGGTCTACCCTGTGCATACGGCGGACGTCGACAACTTCGGCGACATGGTGAAAAAAGCCTGCAAGGTCGCAAAAGAGCACGACATCGCGCAGACGGCAAAAAAACTGGTCATCACCGCAGGCGTGCCTTTCGGCCAGACCGGCTCGACCAACATCCTCCGCATCGCGGTTGTGGAATAATCGTTTGTCTTCAAAAAACGGGATACGCCATGAAAACCTTCCCGCCATTGCGTGAAGGTGGTGCGTGTCAGATTCTATCGATAAAGCGTCTCATGGTCAAATTCCCAGTTAAGGGGCAAAATACTGGGAATTTTTTTTTATTAT
>JAGXAX010000358.1 GCA_018971405.1 Alphaproteobacteria bacterium
GAGGTGGATATTTCAATAACAGATTGCCCACGCCAAGGCAAGCGCCTCGGTGGGCTTGTAGAGGCTTTACAGGCTTATGTAATTTATATAGGCTGATCCCATGCAAACAATGCCTAAAACAGCGCCCGATCGCCCCCTGACCGACTGGCAGGCCGCCGAAATCCCCGTGGGGTATGAAGAGGCCGTGCGCGCCATGGAAGAGCGGGTCAGGGCCATCCGCGAGGAGGGGGCAAAGGGGCTGGTCTGGCTTCTGGAACATCCGCCGCTCTATACAGCGGGCACCAGTGCCAAGTCTAAAGACTTGATAAATAATAATTTTCCTGTTTATGAGGCAGGGCGCGGCGGGCAATATACCTATCACGGCCCCGGCCAGCGCGTCGGCTATGTTATGATGGATTTGCAAAAGCGCGGCAGCGACCTGCGGCGGTATATTTGCGATCTGGAAGAATGGATGATTCTCGCGCTAAAGGATTTTGACGTGAAGGGGGAGCGCCGCCAGGGCCGCGTCGGCATCTGGGTCGCGACCGGAAATAGCGAAGCGAAAATCGCCGCGATCGGCGTGCGCGTGCGCAAATGGGTGAGCTATCACGGCGTCGCCGTCAACCTCAACCCTGACCTTTCGCATTATAACGGCATCGTACCGTGCGGCATCAGCGAATACGGCGTGACGTCGCTCGCAAAGCTGGGCGTCGCAGCCGGAATGGCGGATCTGGATACGGCGCTGCAACGCAGCTGGCAAAGGGTTTTCGCATGAAACTCGTCGTGACCGCGCCGTCGCCAGCTGCCACTACCGCGACGCTTTCCGTGAATGGAAAAACCTATCCCTGTACGCTCGGGCGCGCGGGCGTGACCGGCCCCGCGGAGAAAACCGAAGGCGACGGCAAGACGCCGCTCGGCGTCTATCCCCTGCGCCTGCTCTATTACCGCGCCGACCGTGTGGCGAAGCCGGAGACGGGGCTGCCTCTCAAGGTGCTGACGCCGGAGACGGGCTGGTGTGAAGACCCGTCGCACCCTGATTACAACCGCGAAATCTCCCTGCCGCATCCGGCAGGGCACGATCATATGACCCGCGCCGACGCCTTGTACGATTATGTGGTGGTGGTCGGCTATAACGACAGCCCGGTCGTGACGGGCAAAGGAAGCGCGATTTTCATACATCTGGCCAGACCGGATTTCTCCCCCACGGCGGGCTGTGTCGGCCTGCGGGCGGAGGACATGCGGGAGTTGTTGAAAATATGCAATGAAACCAGCACAATAGAAATCAGGCTTGAGACCGGAACGGTCGCCTGATTCCTTATTGACCTCTTTCAGGAAGGCTTTATTGTGGCCTGACGGCTTTAAAAGCAGGATATAAAGGCATGGCAAAAGAAAATCTGAAGCAAAAAAACATGGTGGCGAACGACGCGGGCGAAGTTTCCGGCAAGCGGCTGAAATCCTTCATCGAGCGCGTCGAGCGTCTGGAGGAGGAAAAGGCCGCCATCGCCGAGGACGTGCGTGATGTTTACGGCGAGGCCAAGGCCAGCGGCTTCGATCCCAAGATCATGCGCAAGATCGTGAGTTTGCGCAAAACCAACCTTGA
>JAGXAX010000058.1 GCA_018971405.1 Alphaproteobacteria bacterium
ATCAGCTCACTTCGACAACTTCATCGTCATCGTCATCCACGACGTCATCGACCTGCACATCCTTGGCTTCCTTCTCTTCCGCGGCTGCGGCGGCGCGCATGCGGCTGGAAGACTGATAGGCCATGCCCGCGTGATCGGGGCAATACGGCGTGCCGGAGCGGATGCCGCGGCCGCAGAACGTGAAATCATCCTCTCTGGGATCGCCGATCGGCCAGCGGCACATGCGCTCGGTGAGATCGATAAGCGCGACGCCGCCGCCGGGCGGTATCTCCTCCTTCTCGATCTTGCGCGGCTCCACCGGTTCGGGGCGGGCCAGAGGGTTGTTCTTCACGCCCGAAACGATCACGGGCGCGACCGGCTTCCTGGCATCGCCTGCGGTTTTCCGCGCCACGGGCTTCGGCGGCGCGCTCTTCCGCGGCGGGTCTTTCTTCGCGACGGGTTTTGCGACCACGCCGGTCTTCTTGATCGGCGACGGGCGGTTGGAAAGCCCCATGCGGTGCGCCTTGCCGATCACGGCGTTGCGCGTGACGCCCTTGCCGAGGGTTTTGGCGATATCGGCGGCGCTTTTCCCCTCTTTCCACATCTTTTTCAGCAGAGCGATCCGTTCGTCCGTCCAGCTCATAGGCGCATCCTTTGCAATTACATAATGACTTATTTCAGCCTTAAAAACTGAATATAACACCGAATCGCTATAAATAAAGCGCTCTGTTTGGTGAAGAAAAACGGGAAATTTCAAGGCCTCGGGAACGAAGCAAAAAGTCTCAGGAGCGCAACTCCAGCCGCACAAGCCGCGTCGCCAGCTTGTTATAATCGCGCCCCATATAATTGATCAGCTTGCGCGCGCCCCTGTCGTCCGCGAGGTCGGCGTATTGCACGTAATCGGGGTCGGTCGGCGTTTCCGTGCAGGTCCAGTACATCTGCGAGGTCGCAAGCCCGCCGGTCTTTTCAAAAGTTCCGGCAAGGTCCCCGCTGTTCCGCGCCAGCGCGAGGACGCCCGGCTTGTTGAGTTCACCCTTCACGTCCGACGTGGCCATTATCGACAGCGGCGGGATGATCCATTCCCCGTCATAGGTGCCTTTCTGGAGCGCCTTCACCACCGACTCTTCGTTCGTGAAATTGCCGCCGGCGTGGCCATGCAGGTCCTTGATCGTCGCGACATGCGCCACGGCCTGATTGAATGTGAGCATGAGCTTGTCGCCGTCATCGTCCATCAGGTCTTCCCGCGCGGCATAAACGTTGAAAATCTTGCCGAGGCTCTTGCCCTTTTTGTCGACCGCCTCCCACACGCCGATGAAAACGCCCTTGCCTTCCACCATCTGGCCGATCTGCGGGCCCGTGGCGACAGGCTGTGGCTGCGGTTGAGGCTGCTGCGCAATGGCAGGCGCCTGCTCGACCGGCACGGGCGCGGGGGTGATGCCTATATCCTTCTGCATCGTTTCCTGACGCAGCATATCCTCCACGGCCTGCATGGCCTCTATGGCGGACTTGCCCTCCGCCATCAACTGCTGAATCATTTTTTTGCGGCGCACGGCCGGGTCTTCCACAACAGGCGGCGGGGCGACCTCTGCCTGCGGCGCGGGCTCCTGCGCCACAGGCACGACGTCAGGAACAGCGCTATCGTTCACTTTTCCGTCGGCCACTTTCAGGCCGTTCACGTAGATGCTGCCGTCGGCACGTAGTTCGACCGTCGCCGTTCCCTTGCGGACAACGACGTCGGCGTCCTGATCTAGCGTAATCTGCGTCGGCTTGCCGGCTCCATCCATGGATTCCGCCTTCGTAATATAGTGAACAAATATAATGGCATGGAGTCTACATTCATATTTATGGATAGTCAACGGGAACATGCGCCGCCCCGTAAAAAACTATTAAATATTTGAAAAATAATGTTTATATATCCTCAGGCGCCGAAATCCAGCCCCCAGGCGCTATAGCGTTCCGGATCGTCCGTCCAGTTCTCGCGTACCTTGACGAACAGGCTCAAATGCACGCGGCGCTCCAAAATGTCCTCCAGCTCCCTGCGCGAGGCCTCGCCGATCTTTTTGATCTGCGTCCCGCCCTTGCCGAGGATGATCGCCTTTTGCGTGTCGCGCATCACGTAGATGACCTGGCTGATTTTCACGCTGCCGTTGTCGAACTCCTCCCACGTCTCGGTTTCGACGGTGGAGGCGTAAGGCAGTTCCTCCTTCAGTTGCAGGAAAATCTTCTCGCGCGTGATCTCGGCGGCGAGCAGGCGCAGCGGCATGTCGGAGATCTGGTCTTCGCCGAACATCCACGGCCCAGCGGGCATGCGCGCGGCGATGTCTTTCAGCAGCGCAGCCACGCCGTCGCCGGTCGCGGCGGAAATCATGTAGATGTCGGTGAACACGCCCGTCGCCTGCATCTCCGCTGCGAGCGCGAGCAGCTTTTCCTTTTCAACAAGGTCGATCTTGTTCAGCGCCAGCAGGGTTTTGCGCTTTTGCTTCTGCAGTTTTTCGATGATGGAACGGCTTTCGGCATTGATCTTGCCGCGCGCAACGTCAACGATCAGCAGAATAATTTCGGCGTCGTCCGCGCCCGCCCAGGCCGCCGAGACCATCGCGCGGTCAAGCCTTTTGCGCGGCGTGAAAATGCCGGGCGTATCGACGAAAATGATCTGCGTGTCATCCTTGTTGACGATTCCCATCACCCGCGTGCGCGTCGTCTGCACCTTGGGGCTGACAATCGAGACTTTCGCGCCGACGAGACGGTTGATCAGCGTCGATTTTCCCGCATTCGGCGCGCCGATGATGCTGACGAACCCGCAACTGCGCTTTTCTTCACTCATGATTCCACCGCGCCGACCTTGCGGAGCATCTTCAGCGCGGCCTCCTTTTCGGCGGCGCGCTTGCTGGCGGCGACGGCGCTCGTTTTGCCGTGTCCTTTGACGCTCACTTCTATTTCGAACTGCGGCGCGTGCGCCGTGCCGGACTTGCCGAGCGTCTTGTATTCCGGCAGAGGCAGCGCGCGCGCCTGCGCCCACTCCTGCAGCTGCGACTTGGCGTCTTCCGGCGGCTGCTCCTGCCCCTGCAGCGCCGCGCCCCAGAACTTCGCCACGAAACCCTGCGCCGCCTTGAACCCGCCGTCGAGATAGATCGCGCCGATCAATGCCTCGACGGCGTCGGCGAGGATCTTGTCTTTCTTCTGCCCGCCCGATTTCATTTCGCCCGCAGAGAGCTTCAGGTGCGCTGCAAGGTCTATCTCCCGGGCAACCCGCACCAGCGCCTGCTGCTGCACGAGGCTGGTGTGCCGCTTGGCGAGGCTGCCCTCCGGCTCTTGCGGAAACGCCGCGATCAGCAGATCGGCCACGGCAAGCCCCAGCACGCGGTCGCCGAGAAATTCAAGTCGTTCGTTATTGTCCTTGACGTTATTCTCGTCCGTTTTGCGCGCGGTTTTCTTTTGCGCGCTGGCATGGGTGAGCGCCGTCTCCAGCAGGACGGCATTGGAAAAATCATAGCCTGTTTTTCCGCCCAGCGCGCCCGACATGTCAGATATTGTTGACGTTCTTGAAGATGCGCCCGTATCTCACGGCTTCGGGCCATGCAATCAGCTTGCAGGCGAACGAGCGTACCAAGGCGAGAGCGCCCGTACGGTCGCACGCGTCGCCGGCGCCGCGGGTCGAGAAGAAGATGAACTCCGCCTTGCCGATCAGATTTTCCGCGGGAACGAAACCGACGTGACCCATGGCGCGACTGTCGAGCGAACGGTCGCGGTTGTCGCCCATCATGAAGTAGTCGCCCTGCGGCACTTTATAAAGCGGGGTGTTGTCGTAGTAGGAGTGGTCGGATATCTCGTAAATATAATGCTGGACGCCGTTGGGCAGAGTTTCTATGTAGCGCTTGTAAATGGCGGAACTGCCGTCGTCGGTCTTGTATTCGTCATCGACAAACCGGCGCTGCACCATCTGGCCGTTGATATAGAGCCTGCCGCCCTTCACCTGCACCGTGTCGCCCGGCAGGCCGATCACCCGCTTGATGTAATCGATGCCGGCTTCCTTGGGCTGGCGGAACACGACGATGTCGCCGCGGTGCGGCTCGGCGCCCCAGACGCGGCCTTTGAAATCAATGACGCCGAACGGGAAGGAATATTTGCTGTAGCCGTAGGCGTACTTCTCGACAAACAGATAGTCGCCGATTTGCAGCGTCGGCAAAAGCGACCCCGACGGAATGTTGAACGGCTCGAACAGGAAGGAGCGGATGAAAAGCGCAATCAGCGCCGCCGCCAGTATGGCCTTGAAAAGTTCGTAAATATCGTCATCCTGCCTTGCGTCCTGTCCTGCGGCGGGCGTTTTTCCGTTTTGTTCCTCAAGCGCGGCCTGTTCCATCTTTATCCTTCTCTTTTCGCTGTCTTCGTTCATTTTGCCGCCTCTGCTGAAATCACGACAAACGCGAGCGCCATGCCGGCTTCATCCGTCAGGCTGACGTCTATCCGCGCAGTCATACCCCCCGGCGTTATGGCGGTCAAACGGTCTTTCGCACCGCCGGAAAGCGCCAACTGCGGCCTGCCGTCCGGATTGTTGGCCACGGCGATATCCTTCAAATATATATCATTCCTGATGCCAAGGCCCAACGCTTTGGCACAGGCTTCCTTGGCTGCCCATCTTTTTGCATAACTAGCAGCGCGCAACTGCGGCGTCATTTCCGCGCTTTTCTCAATTTTTTCAGACTCTTCCGTGGAAAAACAGCGGGTGACGAACCGCGCTCCGTGCTTTTCCAGCGCGCCATCAATGCGCGCGATGCTTGTCATGTCTGTGCCGATGCCGAGAATCATGCCCTGACCATGCCCCAAGCCGCCGCCGTCCTCAACCTCTGTTTTATTATTTTATGGGTAATTTAGTCGGGCGGCTTGCCATGGTGCGCGGCCTGCCGGCGCCGCTGGATGCGCGCCTTGCGCTTCTCCTTGCTCCGCGTCACGATGCCGGAGGCGACGTAATATGTGGCGCTCCACACGATGATGACGAGCGGCACGCAGCCGAGCAGCATCGGCAGGAGAAGCTCCATCGGCCTGTGCAGCAGGTCGGAAAAGGTGAATTGCCGGTGCATCAGCTCGCCGGTCGCGGCGCGCATGGCGCGGTGCCCCAGCATGAACCGTCCGAGCTTGTAGCAGCCGATCCAGATGAACGGGTACGTCCAGGGATTGCCCGACAGGACGGCGCCGAGCGCCATCGCCACCAGCGAGCCGCCGAGCAGCCACGTCACCAGTCCGCCGAGCATCAGGTGAAAACCGACGAAGGGCGTGAACGAAACCGCCATGCCGGTCGCGAAGCCGCAGGCGATGTAATAGGGCGTTCCCGGCAGGCGGGCGATGCGGTGCTTGTAGTAAAGCGCGACGCGCCCGAAACTCATCGACGGCCACAGGGCCTGCCGGAGATGATGCCACCAGCTGCGTTTCTCGCGCGGTTTGAAGATCATGTCTCCCTACCTGCTCCTTGCGCGGTTGACGGCGGTGATCTCGGGCGTGGCCCGCATGGCGGCAATAATGTCGCTCAGGTGCTTTGAATCGCGCACATAAACGTCGATCATCATGTCCCAGAAATCGAGCGAGCGGTTGGTGATCTTGAGGTTGGTGATGTTGCCGCCGCTCTTGCCGATGACGGTCGAAAGCGTGCCGAGGCTGCCCGGCGTGTTGGCGATGGTCACGATCAGCCGTCCGATGTGCGATTCCGGGCTGTCCTCGCCTTCTTCCCACGCGATATCGAGCCAGCGCTCCGGCGTGTCGGCGAAGCTCTCCAGCGTTTCGCAATCGATAGTGTGGATGGTCACACCCTTGCCGCTCATGACGATGCCGACGATGCGGTCGCCCGGCAGCGGGTGACAGCAGCGCGCGAAGTGCAGCGCCATGCCGGGGATCAGCCCCTTGATCGGCATCGGTGCGGACTTTCCCTTCTGGAGGGTCTTTTTCTCCGGCGTCGTCACGATTGTTTGCAGCGTCGGCTGGGCGGGCGCGGGGCGGTGCTCGGGATGCAGGCGGTAGAACACCTCGCGGCTGCTGATGTGGCCCGAGCCGATGCCGACCAGCAGCTCCTCGGCGTTATTGGCCTTGAACTGGCGGCAGAAATCCGCGCCGAAGTTCCTTTCGTTGTAATCGTAGCCTTCCTGCTTCAGCACTTTTTGCAGCATGGCCTTTCCGAGGTTGAGATATTCCTTCTGTTGCTGCTGGCGCACGAAGCGGCGGATGCGCGCCTTGGCCTTGCCGGTAACGACGAAGCGCTCCCAGTTGGGCGACGGCGTCTGGCTTTTCGACGTCGTGATATCGACCTGATCGCCGTTGACCAGTTGCGTATTGAGCGGAATGATGCGGCCGTTGACCTTCGCGCCCACCGTCTGGTCGCCGAGCGTCGAGTGGACGGCATAGGCGAAGTCGATCGGCGTCGCGCCGCGCGGCAGGGCGATCAGGTCGCCGTTCGGCGTGAAACAGAACACCTGATCCTGAAACAGTTCCAATTTTGTGTTTTCGAGAAACTCCTCCGGCTTGCCGGTATGCTCGACGATGTCCATCAGCTCGCGCAGCCAGCGGTACTGCCGTCCGTCGGTCTTGCCTCCCGCCTGCGCGACGGCGCCGGTTTGTTTATAAGACCAGTGCGCGGCGACGCCGAGTTCCGCCTCCTCGTGCATTTCCGGCGTGCGGATCTGCACCTCGATGCGGTGGTTTTCCGGCCCGATGACCGTGGTATGGAGCGAACGGTAGCCGTTGGGTTTCGGCAGGGAAATATAATCCTTGAACCGGCCCGGCACGGTGGGGTAGAGCCCGTGGATGATGCCGAGCGCGTGGTAGCACTCCGCAATGTCTTTGACAATGATGCGGAACGCCATGATGTCGGAGAGCTGCTCGAACGAGATGTTCTTGCGCTGCATCTTCTTCCAGATCGAATAGCGCGTCTTCTCGCGCCCGTTGATCTCGGCCGTGATGCCCGCCTCGGAGATTTTCTTCTGCAACTCCCCGATGATGCGCCCGACGACCGCTTCTCCGCCCTCGGCGCGGAGGAAATTCAGGCGCGTCTGGATGCTCTCGCGCGCTTCGGGGTTGAGCTCGCCGAAGGCGATGTCTTCCAGCTCCTCCTTGATCTTGTGGATGCCGATGCGCTCGGCGAGCGGCGCGTAAATCTCGATCGTCTCCATGGCGATGCGTTTGCGCTTCTCCGGCTTCGGGATGTAATGCAGCGTGCGCATGTTGTGCAGCCGGTCAGCAAGCTTGACCAGCAAGACCCGTATGTCCTCGCTCATGGCAAGGATCAGCTTGCGGAAGTTCTCGGCCTGCTTTTCCTGCGCGCTCTGGAACTCGATTTTCGACAGTTTGGTCACGCCATCCACCAGCCGCGCCACTTCATCGCCGAACAGGGCGCGGATCTCGTCGAGCGTGGCGAGCGTGTCCTCGACCGTGTCGTGCAGGAGCGCGGTGCAGATCGCCGCCGTATCCATCTTCATCTCGGTCATGATGCCCGCGACTTCAAGCGGGTGCGAGAAGTAAAGGTCGCCCGACGCGCGCTTCTGCGCGCCGTGCATCTTCATGGCGTAGACATAGGCGCGGTTGACCATGTCCTCGTCCATGTCGGGGTCATAGGCCTTGATGCGGTCTATCAGCTCGTATTGCCGGATCATGGTTTATTGCTTCCCGGCCTCGTCCTTGAAATAGCGCAGGAAAGCGCTGTCCGGCGACAGAACCAGCGTCGTGTCCTTGTCCGCGAAGCTGCGGCGGTAGGCCTGCATCGTGCGGTAGAAGGCGTAGAAGGCCGGGTCGCGCCCGTAGGCCGCGGCGTAGATCCTGCTCGCCTCGGCGTCGCCGGCGCCGCGGCTGACCTGCGCCTGCTGCTCCGCGTCGGCCAGCAGGACGGTACGCTGCTTGTCGGCCTTGGCCTTGATCTCCTGCGCCTGCTCCTGCCCTTCGGCGCGGAACTGCGCCGCCTGCTGCTGGCGCTCTGTGCGCATGCGCGCGTATATCGCCTCGCTGGTCTGCACCGGAAGGTCGGCGCGGACGATGCGGATATCGACGATGTCGATGCCGTACCTTCCCACCGTGGCGCCGACCTGCTTTTTCAGCGCCGCCATCAGGTCGTCGCGCTTCACGGACAGCACGTCGGAGAGCGGCACGTCGCCCAACACGTTGCGGAGGCT
>JAGXAX010000359.1 GCA_018971405.1 Alphaproteobacteria bacterium
CGCCGAGTTCTTTCAATTTTGCCTGAATCATCTGCAAATCCTCCCACGCGGGTTTTTTCTGCTGGGGGCTTTGCAAAAGATATTCGGGGTGGAAGAGGACGGCCGCGGGGATGTCGCGATAGTCGAACCATTTGCCGCGCAAGTGCGAAACCGGCTCTTTTTTCTCCAGCAGGATTTTCGCCGCCGCGCCGCCGACCAGCACGATCACCGCAGGCTTGATCAGTTCGATATGGCGGCGGATGAAAGGCAGGCTGATGTCGATTTCCTCTTTCGACGGCGTGCGGTTGCCGGGCGTGCGCCAGTTGAGGATGGTGGCGATATAAACATTTCCCGCGCGCCCAAGGCCGATCGCGCCGAGCATTTTATCGAGCAGTTGTCCGCTGGCGCCGGCGAAGGGCACGCCGGTGCGGTCTTCATCCGCGCCCGGCGCATCGCCGATCAGCATGATGCGGGCTTGCGGATTGCCGTCGGCGAAGACGATCTGCGTCGCCGTGCGTTTCAGCGCAAGGCCGTTGAAATTTTGCGCCGCCGCCTTCAATTCGGCCACGCTCTGCGCTGCGGCGGCCAGCGCTGCGGCCTCTTTCATCGCCTCTATCGCGCCTGCGACGGGCAGGGGTTCCGCCGCAGGCGCCGCTTTTTCCGGACTGTTTATCGGCAGAACGGTGGATTTTGCAGAGAGTTTTTCGAACGGTTTTTCCGGAACATGTAACCTGTTCACGGGCACGTCGCCGATTGCCTCGTCGGCACCGACGGCTTCGTACCATTGCAGCAGTTCCGCGAGATGCGCCTGTTCCAAGAGTCTTCCTTTGCAATATGATGTCGGATAAACTACATCTATTCGCCAACGAAGGAAAGCGCGGAAAATGACAAGAGAAATAATGGCTTATGATGTCGTCGTGGTCGGCGCGGGTCCCGCGGGACTGTCCGCCGCCATCCGCCTGAAGCAGTTGAAGCCCGAGCTTTCCGTCTGCGTGATCGAGAAGGGCTCGGAGGTCGGCGCGCACCTGCTGTCCGGCGCGGTGTTCGAGCCGCGGGCGCTCACCGAACTGATTCCCGACTGGAAGGAAAAGGGCGCGCCGCTCAACATGCCGGTGACGGAAGACCGTTTTCTGTTCCTCACTAAAAACAAGTCCTTCCAGCTGCCGACGCCGCCGCAGATGCACAACAAGGGCAACCACATCATCAGCCTCGGCGTGCTGGCGAAATGGCTGGCGCAACAGGCGGAAGGATTGGGCGTCGAGATCTACCCCGGCTTCGCCGCCGCGGAAGTGCTCTACAACGATGACGGCTCGGTTGCCGGCGTCGCCACCGGCGACATGGGCGTTAACAAGCAGGGCGAGCACACAAGCGCCTACCAGCAGGGCATCGAGCTGCGCGCGAAGCAGACCGTCTTCGCCGAAGGCTGCCGCGGCTCGCTGACCAAGACGCTGTTCGAGAAGTTCGGCCTCCGCAAGGATTGCGACCCGCAGACCTACGGCCTTGGCATCAAGGAATTGTGGGAGATCGCGCCGGAAAAGCACAAGCAAGGCCTGACCGTCCACACCATTGGCTGGCCGCTCGACAGCCA
>JAGXAX010000059.1 GCA_018971405.1 Alphaproteobacteria bacterium
GGCCGTCGCAAGCTTGCGGCCGAAAACGCTTTTCAGCAGGGCGATTTCATCCGTGCTCAGCGGCGCGCGCGCGCCTTCGCGCAGGCGCACCGGCAGCATTTCCCCCAGATTCCCGACGAAGTTCCCCAAGGCAGCCCCCAAAACGATGCCGCCGATCACGCCCGGCACGGCATTGCTCACAACAACTGCGCCGGAAACGGCGGCGAACGCGGCAGCCAGAAAGCCTCTTTTAAGGGCATGGCGCATGAAGATTTTCTTCCTTGATTTTCAGAAGAACAACCTACCATGAAGTTGCATAATTACAATCGGAAAAGCGGTTTAATGGTTATGTAAACCATTGCGGGGGCGGCTCAGTCCCCTTCCGCGACAATATAAATGGGGCGGCCCTTGACCTCGGTGAAGATGCGGCCGATGTATTCGCCGATCACGCCGAGCGAGATCAACTGGATACCGCCCATGAAGAGGATGCCGCACATCAGCGACGGGAAGCCCGGCATGTCCACGCCGTAGATCCAGGTGCGCACCACGAGATAGCAGGCGTAGACGGTGGCGATGGTGGAGATCAGAAAGCCAAACAGCGACCAGACGCGTAGCGGCACATTGCTGAAGGCGGTGAGCCCGTTGATCGCCAGCATGAAGAGGTTTTTGAACGACCAGCTGGAAACGCCGCCCGCGCGCTCGGCGGCGTCGAAATGGACGAAGCCGGATTTGAACCCGACCCACGTCATCAGGCCTTTCATGAAGCGGTTCTTCTCCGGCAGGCTGTTGATCGCGGCAACGACCTGCTTGTCGAGCAGGCGGAAATCGCCCGCGCCCTCGGGCAGCTCCAGCTCGCTGATGGTCTTGAACAGCCGGTAGAAGGCCTTCGTCCAGAGACGGCGGAGGATCCCGTCCCCGTCGCGGTTGCGGCGCAGGGCATAGACCATCTTGTCGCCCGCTTTCCATTTTTCGAGCATTTCGAGGATGGTTTCGGGCGGATGCTGCAAATCGGCATCGAGCATGACGACCGCATCGCCTTTGGCGCGGTTGAGGCCGCAGGTCAGCGCCGCCTCCTTGCCGAAATTGCGGGCGAAGCGCACGATATGTAAATCTTTATATCGCGGCTGGAGGGATTTCAGCACGTCATATGTATTGTCGGGGCTGCCGTCGTCAACGGCAATGATTTCCTTATCGCCGTCAATTTGCTCGAGCACCTTTTGCAGGCGCGCGAGCATGCCGGGAAGGTTGGTCGCCTCGCGGTAACAGGGTAAGATGACGGACAGGTGCATGAGCCAAGTCTCTTGTGAACGATGCTGTAACTCTATATGACGGAGCTTATGAAATCAACGGTCATACTGTGCGCGGACGACTTCGGCATCAGCGCGGGCGTCAACCGCGCGATCCTCGATCTCGCGGAGCGCGGCAAGCTTTCGGCGGTGAGCTGCATGAGCCTGGGCGAGGCGTGGGCGGAAGGCGCGAAAGCGCTGAAGCCGTTGGCCGGAAACATCGATGTCGGACTGCACCTCACCTTCACCAACCTGCCGCCGCTGACGAAAGCCTGGGGCGAGAAATTCCCGTCGCTCAAAGCGCTGATCGTCAGAAGCTGGCTCCGCCGCCTCGACGCGCAGGCGGTCGAGGAAGAAGTGCGCGCCCAGTTCCACGCCTTCATGCGCCACTGGGGCAGACCGCCGGATTTCATCGACGGCCACCAGCACGTCCATATCCTCCCCGTCATCCGCGAGGCGCTTTTGAAGGTGCGCGCCGAGCTCGCGCCCCTCGCCTGGATGCGCAACGTCGTCGACATCGCGGCGGCAAAGGACGATTTCAAAAGCATGGTGCTGGCGGTGCTCGGCTGGCGGCTGCTGGCGCTGATGAACCACGGGAACATCATCCACAACCAGTTTTTCCGCGGCGCTTACGATTATTCCAGACCGGCAGACTTCGCGGCGCTGATGGCGCGCTGGCTGGCGCAGGAGGAGCCGGTGCTGGTCTATTGTCATCCGGGCTTCCCCGACAAGGCCCTCGCGCAATATGACGACGTGCTGGAGCCGCGCCGCAAGGAATACGATTTCCTCTCCGGCGCGGAATGGAACGCAGGGCTGAAGGAGAGCGCGGTCACGCTGCTCCGCCGCCCGCCCGCGGGGGCGCACGCCTTGTTCGCGCTCACGCGCCAGCTGATGCGCTTCCTCGTCACCGGCGGGGTCAACACGCTCTTTGGCTACTTTATCTACGTCTGCGGCGTCGTGCTGTTCCGCCTCTCGCCGTTTTTCGCCGTGGTGTGGTCTTACGTGATCGGCACGACCTTCAGCTTCGCCACCTTCCGCGCCTTCGTCTTCACCGACGGCGCGCGCGGCATCGTCAAAAGCTACCTCCGCTTCATCCCCGCCTATGTCGCGCTGTTCTTCGTCAACGAACTCCTGCTCTTCGCCTTCGTCGACGGCGCGGGCTGGAACAAGCTCGCCGCGCAGGCCGGCATCATTCCCGTCTGCGCCGCGCTCTCCTTCGTCATCAATAAAATATTCGTGTTCAAATGAAAAAAATGTCCTTCACGGCCCGCGTTTTCACCGCTTTTTCCGCGCTGCTCCTCGTCCGGGTCGCGGGCATGCTCCTCATCCCCCTGAACGAGACCACCGAGGCGCGCTACGGCGAAATGGCGCGGAAGATGCTGGTCAGCGGCGACTGGGTGACGCTGTGGCACAAATACGGCGTGCCGTTCTGGGCGAAGCCACCCTTGTACGCGTGGCTCTCCGCCGCATCGATGGGGCTGTTCGGCGCGGACGCCTTCGCCGCAAGGCTGCCGTCGCTGCTGCTCTCCGTCCTGATGTGCTGGCTGGTTTACGACGCGGCGCGGCGGCGCGACGGAAAAACCGCCGGATTGACGGCCGCGCTGGCGCTCGCCTCCTCCACGGGCTTCTTCGTCGCCGGCGGCACGGTGATGACCGACCCGTCGCTGGTCTTCTGCACGATGCTGGTGCAGCTCGCCTTCTGGCACGCGCTGCACGATGAAAAAAACCCGCGGCTCTGGGCGTGGCTGTTTTTCACCGGCTGCGGGCTGGGGCTGCTCTCCAAGGGGCCGGTCGCGCTGGTGCTGCCGGGGCTGCCGGTCTTTTTCTGGGTGCTGATCCGCAAGGAATGGAAGGCGCTGTGGCAAAAGCTGCCGTGGGTGCGCGGCACGCTGCTCACCTTCATCATCGCCGCGCCGTGGTATCTCATGGCCGAGCACCGCACGCCCGGCTTTTTGAAATATTTCATCGTCGGAGAAAACATCAGCCGCTTCCTCGACCCGCACTGGAAAGGCGACCTTTACGGCTTCGCCCATGCCTATCCTTACGGCGCGATCTGGCCCATCGCGTTCGGCGGCCTGTTCCCGTGGAGCCTTGTCGCGCTCAAGTGGGCACGGACGCGCCTGCGCAGTGAAGACGGCTGGATTCTCTACCTCGTCCTCTGGAGCATCGCGAGCCTCGCCTTCTTCACCTTCTGCGCCAACATCATCTGGCCTTACGTGCTGATGATGCAGCCGGGCTTCGCGCTGCTCTTCGCCGCCTATGCCGCGCGGGAAGAAACCTTCGTCAGGAAATACGTGCCGCTGACGGCGCTTGTCACCGCACTGCTCGGCGCGGCGGCGATTTTCGCCTTCAGGTATTTCCCGCAAAAACTCGCCAACGACCAGGCGGACATCATCAAAGCGTGGCAGGCGACCGGCCCCCGGCCGAACAGCCACCTCGTCTTCTGGAGCAACCGCATGGAGTTTTCGGCGGAATTCTATTCCGGCGGGCGCGCCTTCGTCACCGACGACCCGCGCGCGGCGGAACTGCTGCTGACCGACGGCACGCGCGACTGCATCATCACTTACACCTACAACGAAAAGACCCTGCCGCGGGACGTGCGCAAGGCCTTCCATGAGGTCGCGCGCATCACCAACCACCGCGGCACGCGCATCCTGTTGTGTCAATGACGCACGGGATTATATTTCGTCAGTGATCCGTTTTGCGGGCACGAATGCTGGCGGATTTAAGCTGCCCGCAGGCGGCGAGGATGTCGCGCCCTCTGGGACGGCGCACCGGCGCGTCGTATCCCGCGCGCTCCAGCAGCGCCGCGAACTTCCGCACGCGTCCGTCATCCGACGTTTCAAACTCCGACCCGGCCCACGGATTGAAGGGGATAAGGTTTATCTTGCACGGGATGCCTTCCAGCAGCTTCGCCAGCGCGGCCGCCTGATCGTCGCCGTCGTTGACGTCCTTCAGCATCACGTATTCAAAAGTGATGCGGCGCTGCTCGCTTAAACCGGGATAATTGCGGCAGGCGTCGAGCAGCGCGGAGAGCGGATATTTCTTGTTGATCGGCATGATCTTCGAGCGCAGTTCGTCGTCCGGCGCATGCAGCGAGATCGCGAGGTTGACATTCAGCTCCTCGCCGCACTGCACGATCTGCGGCACGACGCCGGAAGTCGAAAGCGTGATGCGGCGCCTGGAGATGTCGAGGCCCTCCGCGTCCATGCAGATTTTCAGCGCCTTGGAAACGTTCTCGTAATTGTAGAGCGGCTCGCCCATGCCCATCATGACGATGTTGGTGACTTCGCGCGCGCCGGATTGCTTTTCGCCCGCCTGCGGCCATTCGCCCAAAACGTCGCGCGCGTGCAGGATCTGCTGGAGGATTTCCTCCGCGCTTAAGTTGCGCACCAGCGGCTGGGTGCCGGTGTGGCAGAATTTGCAGGTGAGCGTGCAGCCGACCTGGCTCGACACGCAGAGCGTGCCGCGCTTTTCCTCGGGGATGTAAACCGTCTCGACCATCTGGCCGTCGGAGAGTTTCAAAAGCCACTTGATCGTGCCGTCGGACGATTTCTGCTCCGCCGCCGCCTGCGGGCGTTCGATGGAATATTTTTCAGCCAAAGCCGTGCGCAAATCCTTCGGCAGATTGGCCATCGCCGCGAAGTCCTTTGCGCCGCGATGGTAAATCCAGTGCCAGACCTGTTTGGCGCGGAACTTCGGCACGCCCGCCTCGGCCATCACCGCCTGCATCTCGGCAGGCGCGAGGCCGATCAACGGCACCTGCCCCGCGGCGTTGGCGGCGGGGGCGGCGAATTTTCCGGCATGGGAAGCGAGGCTCATTATTATTGTCTCCGGTCAAAAAAACATCCGCCGATCATAACCGTAAATAACATTATGTCAACAAAAACCCGCAGCAAGTTGATTTTTAAAGGAGATATGCAATGATAAAGGGATGAAACCGATTATCATGATCCCCGCGCGGCTCGCCTCGACGCGCCTGCCGAACAAGCCCCTCGCCGACATCCACGGCCTGCCGATGATCGTGCAGGTGATGAAGCGGGCGGAAGAAGCAAATCTCGGCCGCGTCGTCGTCGCCTGCGCCGAACAGGCGATTAAAGACGCCGTCGAAAAAGCGGGCGGCGAGGCGGTGTTGACCGACCCCGACCTGCCCTCCGGCTCCGACCGCATCCTCGCCGCGCTCAAAGCCATCGACCCGAAGAGGGAATTCGACGCCGTGATCAACGTGCAGGGCGACCTGCCGACGCTCGACCCCAGGCTCGTCAAGACGGCGTTCGACCTCCTGCGGAACATGGAAGTCTCCATCGGCACGCTCGGCGCGGTCATCGCCAGGGAAAGCGAGAAGACCAACCCCAACGTCGTCAAGGCCGTGGCCGAGATCGATTTCGCAAACGGGGAAAAGCAGGGCCGCGCGCTTTACTTCACCCGCGCGACCGCCCCCGCCAACGACGGCCCGCTGCTGCACCACATCGGGCTTTACGCCTACAAGCGGCTCGCGCTGGAAAGGTTCGTCGCGGCGAAGCCCTCCACGCTCGAAAAACGCGAGAAGCTGGAGCAGCTGCGCGCGCTTTCGCTCGGCATGCGCATCGACATCGCGATCGCCGACACGGTGCCGCTCGGCGTCGACACGGCGGAAGACCTCGAAGCCGCGCGGCGCATGCTGGGAAAATAGCGATGCGCGCCTTCGCCACGTCCATCCTCGTTTTCGCGGCGACGTTCCTGCTCTGTTATCCGCTCGAGCACAAAACATCCGCCGGACGCTTCAGAAAAATGGACGCGGCCTATTTCCTCGACATCGAATACATGCTGCTGGCCGTCCTGCTCTACCCTTTCGTCACCGAAGCGATATATGCCGCCGCCGGCAATCTGCCCGACATCCTGCACCGCCTGCCGCTTATTTCATTGCGGCCCCTGCCGCTTATCTCATTGCGGCCCCTGCCGCTTATCTCATTGCGGCCCCTGCCGCTTATTTCATTGCGGCCCCTGCCGCAGGCGGCGCAATTCCTCGCCGCCCTGTTCGTCTACGACCTCGTCAACGCCGTGCGCCACCGCTTTTTCCACAAGGGCGCGCTGTGGAGAGTGCACAGCGTCCATCACAGCGCGGCGGAGGTGAACTGGGTGACGAAATTCAGGACACACCCCGCCGAAAACCTTCTCATCATGTTTTTGTCGGTCGCCGTCACGCTCGCCCTGCTCGGCGCCTTCGGCATCGGCGGCGCGGGCGCCGTCGCCGCGGCGGTCGTCTTCGGCAACGTCTACGGCGCATTCATCCACGCCAACTGCAGCTGGACGTTCGGCCCGCTGAAGCGCGTTCTCGCCAGCCCCGTCTACCACCGCTGGCACCATTCGGCGGACACGGCGGCGCAAGACAAAAACTTCGCCTCCGTCTTCCCCGTCATCGACATGGTCATGGGAACCTATTACATGCCGGAAGACCGTCTGCCGCGCGACCTCGGCATCGGCGCAGGCCAGGCGGCCTATCCGCAAACCTTCTGGCGGCAAATCATCTATCCGTTCCGGCGCGAAAAAATCTGAGGCCGCGGGCGGCTGACGTATTTGTACAGGACGGGAAGCCCCTCTTCCACGCGCCCCGCGTCGGACGCGTAACCCTGCTTCTCGTAAAAGCGCGAGTCCGGACGGCCGCGCTTGGTCTCGTCGAGAAGGGTGATGCAGCCGTTCTGCCCGCGCGCAAGCACGGCGGCGGCGAAATCCTCGGCATGGCGCATCAGCGCGTGGCCGACCCCCCGCCCGCGGCGGGCGGGATCGACGGCAAACTGGAAGATCGAAAACAGCGCGACATCCCCCCAGCCTTGCGGCACGCCGTAGGACATCAGACGGATCACGCCGACGACGTTCTCGCTCTCCAGCGCGGCGAAAGTGAAGGCGCGCGGTGCCACCGCGGCATTGAAGCTCCCCGCCAGCGACTTGCGCTCGTCCGCCGCCGCCGTGTTGAAGGCTTCCGCGATCAGGCGGGCAGCGGCCGGAACATGGGCTTCCCGCAGGGGAACGATGACGGCCATCGGCTTTATTAGGGACGTTGAATTTTTCATAGCCGCAAATCTACCTATGATTTATAATTATGTCAATAATTTTCATCTAAAAAATCTACAGCGGCGGACGGCATCTCCGCGGCGCAATTTTCCCGTGACCCTCCCCGCCGCCCATGTTAGGCTTCTCCCGGTGCTGAAATTACAAAGGGATTTGAACTTATGGCCACACACGCCCATCTCGCCGCCAAGCTTCTCCGCGACGCCGCGACTTTTTTCAGAAACGTCGGCGCGCAGAACCCGCCGCTCAAGGAGCAGATGGACGACAACGCCTCGGTATACGACCAGGTGGCCGACATGGTCGAAAACAACCCGATGGGCGAGCTCGACATCGGCGACGAAGCCCCCGCGCAGAAATAATTCCCCCGCTTATAAAAGCCCGCCTCTCTTGAGATCGGCGGCGGCTGCGTTTATAGTTGTCTTTAAGGGTTCCGAGGGGAGGGCAAGATCCGCATGGCGTTTTTTTTGCATAAAGCTGGCCGCGGCAACCTGCGCGTCAGGAAGCCGCAGCGTCCGCCACTGCTGCCCGCCGCCGCGCAGGCCTTCCTCGCCCGCCGCCTGACCGACGCCGCGGGCATCGGCTTCACGGCGCTTGGCTTGAGCCTCGCGCTGTCTTTTCTCACCTTCAGCCCCGCCGACCCGTCGTTCGACACCGCCGCCGTTCCGGCGGCGCGGATCCACAATATTTTCGGCAGCTTCGGCGCGCACGCCGCCGACCTCATGCTGCAGACGCTAGGGCTTTCCTCCTACCTTTTCTGCGGCGCGTTCATCGCGTGGGGCTGGCGC
>JAGXAX010000060.1 GCA_018971405.1 Alphaproteobacteria bacterium
TTTTGAAGACCTTTCTCTTCGAATACGGCCTGCTCGGCGTCCTGACGGTCGTGATCGCAGGAGGCTTAGGCACGCTCTCGGCCTGGGCCTTGCAGATTTATGTCATGGATTTGCCGTGGAAATTCGAGCCGTCGGCGCTGTTCGGCGTCACTGTCCTGTGCCTGCTGATCACATTAATCGCAGGTTTTCTAGGCACTTGGAGGGCTTTGCGGCAAAAACCCGCACCCTACCTCAGAAATCAGTGAAATTTCAGGGCAGGGGGCGTATAATTATAAATGTAAGGGAATTCACCGACCTATCTTCAAGAAAGGAGACATGCAATGTCTTATGATCCGTATAACAACCCGTCCTCCCGCGTCGGCTATCAGGGCGCGGTCATCGACGCAGGACTGCAATCCTACATGCGCGGCGTCTATCACACGATGGGCATCGGCCTCGTGCTGACGGGGCTTTCGGCCTTCGCCGTCGCCAACATTCCGGCGCTGTTCCACCTGATTTTCGGCACGCCGTTTGCCTATGTGGCGATGTTCGCGCCGCTTGCCTTCCTATGGTTCGGCTTCACGCCCGCGCGCATGGCGCGGATGCCGTCGCAGAAGCTGGCGACGATGTTCTCGCTCTTTTCGGTGCTGATGGGGCTGTCGCTGGCCTCGATCTTCATCGTCTATTCCGGCGCGAGCATCGCCCGCGTGTTCTTCATCACCGCCGCGACCTTCGCCGCCACCAGCCTCTACGGCTACACGACGAAGCGCGACCTCGCGGGTGCGGGCTCGTTCCTCTTCATGGGACTGATCGGCATCGTGATCGCCTCCATCGTCAACGTCTTCATGCACTCCGCAATGGTGCAGTTTGTCGTGTCGATCCTCGGCGTGGTGATCTTCACCGGCTTGACCGCATGGGAGACGCAAAACCTGAAGGCCACCTACCGAGCGGGCGCGGACGAGGCGAACGCCAAGATGGCGCTGATCGGCGCGCTCAACCTCTATCTCAACTTCATCAACCTCTTCATGATTTTGCTGCAGTTCTCGGGCAACCGCAGGTGATCGCATACGTGAGCATGCGCTCATAAAATATTAATCCAAAAATTCTATGATGGTCTCATCGAAAGGTGAGGCCATCATGGTTTTTGGCATGTTTTCTGACGGCGACATCATCGGAAAATCCCCCGCTCTGCAAGAGGTTCTCGCGGCGGCGGATAAAATGGCGACGAGCCATGCCCGCGTTCTGGTCACCGGCGAGACGGGAACGGGCAAGGAGCTTCTGGCGCGCCGGCTGCATGCGGGCAGTCCGCGCAAAAGCGGTCCTTTCATTGCGATCAACTGCGCCGCTCTGCCGGCGCCGCTGCTGGAATCGGAACTGTTCGGCCATGTGAAAGGCGCTTTTACGGCCGCGCACCGCACGCACGAGGGGCTGATCGCGGCTGCGGCGGGCGGCACGCTGTTTCTGGACGAGATCGCCGACATGCCCGCGCCGCTGCAGGCGAAGCTGCTGCGCTTCATCGAAAACGGCACCTTCCGCAAGGTCGGCAGTACGGAGGAGGAACGGGCCGATGTCCGCGTAATCGCCGCGACGCACGGCGACCTCAAAAGCGCGGCGGCCGCCGGCGCGTTCCGCGTGGATTTGTACTACCGTCTCTCCGTCCTGACTCTGGAGATGCCGCCTTTGCGCGCGCGGAAAGAAGATATCCCGCAGTTGGCGGAACATTTCCTGCGGCGTTATTCAGTGGCGGAAGGAAAGGATTTCGCGGAGATCGCGCCGGAGGCGGCAGCGCGGCTCTCCGCATATCCGTGGCCGGGCAACATCCGCGAGCTGCAGAACGCGCTCCACAAAATCGTCGTGCTGCATGCGGGCGTGACGCTGACGGCAGCGATGGCGGAAAGCGTTTTACCGCAGAATGCCCGCGTGGTCGGGGAAAATATCATCACGCTGGGCGCGGCGTCGGAGGCGAGCGTGCGCCCGCTCTGGCAGGTGCAGAAGGATGCGATCGAGACTGCCATCCGCCTCTGTGGCGGCAATATCCCGCGCGCGGCGGCGCTTTTGCGGGTCAGCCCTTCGACGCTCTACCGCCGCCGCGGAGTTGGAAGCACGGATAGTGAAGATATTTCAATATCTTAGAAAAATCGTGAAAGACAGGGAAAACCCTTGAAAGATCGGCGCATCCGGATTATGGTCTACTCCTGTTTTTCAAGAAACGGGCCTGTAGCTCAGCTGGGAGAGCGCCTGCATGGCATGCAGGAGGTCGTCGGTTCGATCCCGATCAGGTCCACCATTAAGTCTTAAATACTTGACATTAAAGAGAAAAATTTCATTTTTAGCCCGCTTTTAGCGGGCTTTTTTGATGTTCGAATTCACGCCAAACCACAGAGGATCTTTCTTCGCTGCCGTAATGGGGGCTTTCTCTCTAAACGGCATTTTTTAGTTTGGCGCCTTTTCAAAGAGTTGAGGCTTTTGAACTAAAAACGCCTTGCGCGCTGATGGCCACGACTTCAGGATGAGCAATAGGTATTATGCGTCTTTGAGCGTTATTCGCGTCCTATTTTCTTCTGCAAGCTTGTTGCAAGGGCGTTTTCCAAGCGCTCTTCAAGTCTGTCAAACGATCCGCCCCAGCCCTGAGACATCCCGCCCTTGGCTTTATTGAAGGTCTCGCGCTCGATTGCGGAAGCTTCTCCGAATACTTCCCACGTGAGGGTTATCCGGGCTCTGTCAGGCCCCTCTTCAGTCAAGACAACCGTCGTTAACATTGTTTCCGGCCATGTGGGCGACATCGGGTGACGGACGATCTTTTCGTGTTCGTCACAAAAAGATTGCGTATAAACAATCCGATTGGGCCTGGTTATTTCTTTGTAAACCGTCCTCCCGTGCATTTTCACGCCGCCAACACCAGTTATGCAGTAAAAGGTTCCGCCGCCCGTTCTGATATCGGTTCTTAAACTCTTCATTTCAGAACCAGCAGGTCCCATCCATTTAGCTAGCTGCTGCGGGTCTGTCCACATATCAAAGACCATATCAACAGGGGCACCAAAACTGCGGTTCACTACAAATTTGTCTGTCGGGGACAGATATTCTGCGAGCCTGTCCCATGTAGAATTTCCGTCTGCTTTTTTGATGATTTTTCTGGTCTCCTCCAACGCTTCCAGCGTGGGAAGTGTCATGGTCATTTCCATTTTTGTTTTGCCCGCCGTTTCGGAAAAATTAACGGTTACCCTGAAGAGCGGCGCCCTTTCATCGTCGCCCCCATGGTCGTAAACCATGCGGGAGTATTTCTCCACTTCCAGGTACCTTGTCTTGTTGGGGTAATCCACGCCGTCTGGACCATGCATGGTATAATCCCAGATGGCGCCCGCCTTGAGGTCGTCCTTCTTGTGCGTGGTAATCGTAAAGCCGCGCGGTCCCCACCATTTGGCCAGCTGCCCGGGGTTCGTCCAGGCCTCCCATACCATCTTTACGGGGGCGTCGTAGATACGGCTGATATGAATTTCATTCGGTTTATTTTTTGCGGCCATTTCTAGCTCCTTTTATTTTATGTGATTTCTTTACTTCTTCTTTCAGTAATGCATCCAGTGCATCAAAACGTTCGTTCCAGAAGCGGCGCATCTGCACAATCCAGGCCTCCATATCATCGAAGGCGGCCGGATTAATGGAATATATGCGCTGCTGTGCATTCTTCTCCATCCGCACCAGCTTTGCCGCGCGCAGCACCTTGAGATGCTGCGAGATAGCGGGCGGGCTGCTGTCAAAGTGCCTGCAGATATCTCCGGCCGATAACTGGCCGCTGGCTGCGAGCATCTCGATAATGTTACGCCGGGTCGAATCGGCAAGTGCTGAAAATGCGTCCATCTTTTTATTGTTAATAATATACTTAATTAAGTCAATACTTATTTATAAGAGTCCCGCAAGGCCGTCACCGCGGCGATCTATATCAGGCCCGGCACGCATTTTTAGCGCTAGTTCCTCAGCCTGTATCCTGTTTTGAAAATCCACGCCGTGACGCAAAGGCAGACGGCGAAGAAGGCGCCGATCACGCTTAAGCTCACGCCCACGGCGACGTCGGCGTGACCATAGAAGCTCCAGCGGAACCCGCTGATGAGATAAACCACGGGGTTGGCAAGCGACAGCTTCTGCCAGAAAGGAGGGAGCATTTTGATCGAATAAAAACTGCCGCCGAGGAACGACAGGGGCGTAATGACCAGCAGGGGGATGAGCTGCAGCTGTTCGAAGCCGTCCGCCCAGATGCCGATGATGAAGCCGAGCAGGCTGAAGGCCGCGCAGGTGAGGCCAAGAAAGCCGATCATGCAAAACGGGTGCAGGATGCGCAGCGGCACGAAGAAGAAGGAGATGAAGAGGATGATCAGCCCCGTGGCGGCGGATTTCAGCGCCGCCGCGCCGACGTAGCCGATGATGACCTCGACGAAGGAGACCGGCGCGGAAAGGATCTCGTAGATCGTGCCGGTGAAGCGCGGGAAGTAGATCGCGAAGGCGGCGAAGGAGATGCTCTGCGCGAGAACCGTCTGCATGATCAGCCCCGGCACGATGAAGGCGGCGTAGCTGACCGCGCCGACGGCGGGGATGCGCGACCCGATGGCCGCGCCGAAGACGACGAAGTACAAAACGGTCGAAAGGACGGGCGAGAGGATGCTCTGCCCCAGCGTGCGCCGCGCGCGTGACATTTCGTATCTGAGGATGGCGCGGACGGCCTGTCCATTAAAAGGCGGCGTCATGCGTCTTCCCCCACGAGGCGGATGAAGATTTCCTCAAGGCTGCTCTGGCGCGTGCTGATGTCGGCGTAGGCGATGCCTTCCGCCTTCAGTTTTTCGAGCAGGCCGGAGATGACGCTTTCGCCGCGCCCCGCTTCGTACGTCAGGATGAGGCGCAGGCCGTCGGGCGAGAGCGCGAGGTCGAAGTTCGCGAGCACGGGCGGAATCCCGGCGTGCGCGGCGGCGAGCTCGACCGCCAGTTCCTTTTTGCCGAGCTTTTTCATCAGCGTGTCCTTGTCCTCGGTGAGGATGAGCCTGCCTTTGCGGATCACGCCGATGCGGTCGGCAATTTCCTCGGCCTCTTCGAGATAGTGGGTGGTGAGGATGATGGTCACGCCCGCCGCGCGCAACAGCCGCACCTGCTCCCACATCGACTTGCGCAGCTCCACGTCGACGCCCGCGCTCGGCTCGTCGAGGAACAGCACCTGTGGTTCGTGCGCCAGCGCCTTGGCGATCATTACGCGGCGCTTCATGCCGCCCGAGAGGCGGCGGATCTGCGTGTCTTTTTTGTCCCACAGGGAGAGGCGCTTCAGAATGTCTTCGATGCGCGCGGGGTCGGGCGGCCTGCCGAACAGGCCGCGGCTGAAGGAAACCGTGTCCCACGGCGTCTCGAACGCCTCGATCGTGAGCTCCTGCGGCACGAGGCCGACCGCCTTGCGCGCGGAGGCGGGATCGGCGGCGATATCGTGGCCGCAGACGCTCACGTGGCCGGCGGTGACCTTGACGGTGCCGCAGATGGCGCCGATCAGCGTCGTCTTGCCCGCGCCGTTCGGCCCGAGCAGGGCGAAAATCTCGCCGCGTTCTATCTCGAGGTCGATGTCTTTCAGCGCGGTGAAGCCGCCGGCATAGGTCTTGCCGAGGCCTTTGATGGAAATGGCGGGCGTCATGGCGCAAGTATATGTCATCCTGCCGGAAAGTACAGGGCATAGCCGGATAAAAAAACACGCGCCCTTCGAAAAGGAACGCGTGTTTTTCAAGTCAATGCGGCGAGGCGGACATCAGCCCCGCACAAGGCGGACAGAGAGATAGGCGCCCTTGCCGACCGGGCCGCCTTTGCCGTCCGTCAGGCACTTGGTGCGCGCGCAAAGGCCGAAGCCGTCGTTCGTGGACGACCAGTGTTCCGTGTGCCAGTTCTCGTTGAGTCCGGTGATCTTGGCGCGGTTGTTGAAGATCTGCTCGAGTTCGCGCTCCGAGGGCAGGCGTGCGCCGAACTGTCCCTTGCGGCGCAGTTCCGCGGCGATCTTGTTGCCTTTTCTCCACGACATGATGCCGGAATCCTTCGGCGCGACATAGAGCGGCCTGCCGGTGTCGACCGAAGGGCCGATGTAGATCCAGTCGTCGGCATTGCCACCGGCGTCTTGCGGCAAGGGCTTGCTGAGGATCTTGCTGTCCGCTGCGGTGATGACGAGATGGCCGTCGGCGGCCTGCTCGATGCGCACGCCGTTCAAAACGGCGCCGTTGAAATCCTGGCGGAGGTTGAAGGATATTCCGCCGGCAGAGGTTTCCACGGCGGCGCCCGCTTTCACCTCGATGGCTTGATTGGTGTAGGCGGTGACTGTCTTGCCGTCGGCGCTGACTTCGACCTTGTTTTTGCCGAGAGTCAGGATGCTCGTTTCTGCGCCGATGGCGAGGAAGGCTTCGCTTTTCTTTGCGTTTTTCGTTTTGGTTCTGGCCATGATGTTGTTTCCTTTCGTTAAAATTCCGGGCGAGGTTTTGTTGTCTATGTTAAATATGTTACCAGCACTGGCACGGTAATTTATTTTATGTAATGTAGTCAAGCAAAAGATTTGAAAAAACGGAAGCGCGACAGCAGGCCGGAGATACGCTTTTTATAAATCATTTCAATTAAATAGAATAATCACCTTTTGCGATTAATTACCATATTGACAAAATCCCCTTAATACAATAAGTTATCTATTATAAAAAATTAACGCATACATATATTTACTCAGGGGGTTCATGGCTGATACAGGCGAAAAAACGCGAGAATCGCTGCAACAGGTCGAGGCGGTTTTTACGCCCGGGCGCCTGCGCGACAAATGCGACGAGATGCGGCGCCTGCGCGAAACGGGCGCGACGCGGCTTTTCGAGGGCGCCGTGCGCTGGAGTGTGATGCTGACCGACCACGACAAGCGGCTGCGGGGCGAGTCCGAGAGCCTCGACGCGGCGTTCGGCGACATGGCGCGCTGCCTTGATCTTCTGGCAGATGACCATGGCGAGGAAACGCCGGTGGTCTGCGCCATCGCGCAAGCGGGAGACGGTGCATGACCGCGGTGTCCGGAGAAAAGCAAGCCCTTGCCACAAGGCTGTCGCAGGAAACGGTGCGGCAGTTGCACAAGAAGTTCAACGATGCGCTGGAAGCGAAGGCGCGCAAGACGCTGCCGCAGGGCGCGGCCGGCGATGCTGCCTTGCTCGAAGCGCTGAAATCGCTTCAGGTCGAGGCCGTGCGCAAGGGCGTGACGCTCAAGGCGGACGCGCTGGCGGCGCTGGCGGCGGCGGGAACGGCGGCAGTCGACCTGCAAAGGGAGAAAATCGAATCGCAGGTGCATGCGCGCTCGTCCAGATGGAGCCTCTACCGCTCGCCGCGTTTTTCAGCGCGGCAGGAGCGGCAGATCGCCGCGGCGGCGGAAAAGCGGAGCGACGACGCTCAGGTCGAAAAGGCCTTCAACGGCGAAGACAGGATTTATCTCCGCCTCGACGACGCGACGCAGGTGTCGGAAACGCAGAAGAAGATCGCGGCCTGTCTCGCGTCAGGCGGATACCGCATTACCGATTACAATAAGGGCTACGCCACCGACGCCGCCGGCAAGCAGCAATTCAAGATCGGCAAGCTGCTGAAGGACGACGCTGCGCTTTACAAGGCCTTCGTGGATGATTCCGACCGCGGTCTAAGCAACCTGCTGATGGTCATCTCGCGCGACCCCATGGACATCGCCCGCATGTCGACCGGCCGCCCGTGGAGCTCCTGCATGGGGTCTGGCGGGTTCAACTGGCGGTTCGTGCCGCGCGACATCCGCAAGGGGTCGCTCGTGGCGTATCTCGTTTCGGAGAAGGACCCTGACATCGTCACTCCGCTTTCGCGCATCCTGATCAAGCCTTTCGGCAGTGAAAAGACCGGCCTGCTGACCGCCGTTGCGCGCATGGTTTTCGGGCGAAAAAGCGCCGCGGCGGAAAGAATATACGTGCCGTACAAGCCGTTTGGCCTGCGCAATCCGGCGTTCGTCGCGGCGGTTGGCGATTTCGCCGAGAAAAACCTCAACGCCGGAAAGACCGGCGACTTCTGGCTGGTCTCCGGCCTTTATCCCGACAGGAAGAGCCGCCATGTCGTG
>JAGXAX010000360.1 GCA_018971405.1 Alphaproteobacteria bacterium
TCCTCATCATCTTCCGCTCCCCCGGAGCGAATATCATCCGCACCATCGACCGCGTCAAGGCGGAACTGCCGGTCTTAAAGGCCTCCATCCCCGCCGCGATCGACATCTCCGTGCCGATGGACCGCTCGGCCTCGATCCGCACCTCGCTGCGCGACGTGGAAATGACGCTGCTGCTCGCCGTCCTGCTCGTCACCGGCGTCGTCTACCTCTTCCTGCAAAACGGCCGCGCGACGCTGATTCCCTCGATTGCCGTGCCCGTCTCGCTGATCGGCACTTTCGGCGCGATGTACCTGCTCGGCTACAGCCTCGACAACCTCTCCCTCATGGCGCTGATCGTCGGCACGGGCTTCGTCGTCGACGACGCCATCGTCGTGCTGGAGAACGTCACCCGCCACCTCGAGGACGGCATGCCGCGCCGCGAGGCCGTTTTGCAGGGCGCGCGCGAGGTCAGCTTCACCGTTTTGTCCATGAGCCTCTCGCTGGTCGCGGTCTTCATCCCCATCCTGATGATGGGCGGCATCGTGGGAAGACTGTTCCGCGAGTTCGCCGCCGTGCTCTCCGTCGCCATCCTCATCTCGCTCTGCGTCTCGCTCACCGCCACGCCGATGATGTGCGCGCGGATCTTGCGCGGCGGGCGCAAGGAAAACCTGTCGCGCCTCAACCGCGCCGCCGCCGGCATCAAAAAAATGCACGATTTTTATGCCCGCACGCTCAAAATCGCCCTCAAACACCGCCGCCTGACGCTGACGGCCCTGTTCGCCGTCATCGCCCTCAACTTCTACCTTTTCATTATTATTCCCAAGGGGTTCTTCCCGCAGCAGGACATCGGGCGCATCATGGGCGCGATCAGGGGCGACCAGAGCATCTCCTTCCAGCTGATGCGCAAAAAGATGGAACAGTTCGTCGCCGTCATCCGCAAGGACCCGGACGTCACCAGCGTCGTCGCCTTTACCGGCGGCGACAGCACCAACACGGGGCGCATGTTCATCGCCCTCAAATCCCGGTCGCAGCGTCCGCCGGTCGACCGCGTGATCGAGCGCCTGCGCAAGAAGCTGGCGAAAATTTCCGGCGCGACGCTGTTCTTGCAGGCGGTGCAGGACATCCGCGTCGGCGGGCGGATGGGCAACGCCGAATACCAATATACATTGCAATCCGACAGCCTTTCCGAGCTGCAGCGCTGGGCGCCCGTCGTAGCCAAGGCGCTTGAAAAACTGCCGGAACTGCGCGAGGCCAATTCCGACGAGCAGACCGGCGGGCTGATGAGCAACCTCGTCATCGACCGCGACGCCGCCGCCCGGCTCGGCCTGACGATGAGCCAGATCGACAACACGCTCTACGACGCCTTCGGCCAGCGTCAGGTCTCGACCATCTACAACGCGCTCAACCAGTACCACGTCGTCATGGAAGTCGCGCCGCAATACTGGCAGAGCCCCGACACGCTGAAGGACATCTACGTCAGCCGCACCGGCGGCGCGCTCTCCGGCGCCGAAGCCACGAACGGGATAACCGGCGCCCCCGCCGACGCCGCCGTGCAGAACGCGGGCGTCAACGC
>JAGXAX010000061.1 GCA_018971405.1 Alphaproteobacteria bacterium
GAAAGGCGTGGAAAATCTGCAGGCCGATCACCGCCGTCAGCTTGACGTGCAGCCAGCCGTCCTGAAGCAGGGCGGGGTGGCCGTCGATCATCATCAGGCCGAAGATCCACGCAAGAATCATCGCGGGGTTGATGATGATGCGCAGCAATCTCCGTTCCATGATCTTGAGGGTTTCGGCCAACTCCGAGCCCTTGTCCGCCGTGGCGTGGTAAACGTAGAGCCGCGGCAGGTAGAGCATGCCCGCCATCCATGAAATGACGGCGATCACGTGCAGCGCCTTGATCCAGAGGTAATGGTTGATAATGAAACCGGTCATGCGTCCTTCTCCTTGCAATGGCATCTTTCCGCGCAGGGTGACGGCGTGCCGCCCGCCGACACGAGGCCTTTCAGCCCGGCGATAAAGCGCGGATGCGTGCCTGCGGCCGGCACGCGCAGATATGTGTCGAGGCCGAGCTCCGCCGCGCGGCGCCTGTATTCGATATCCAGCTCCACCAGAGTTTCGACGTGTTCCGAGACGAATGCAAGAGGATAAACCGCGACCCCGGCTCCGTCCGCCGCCGCTTTTTGCAAAGTCTCGCCGATGGAAGGCCCGATCCATTTCAGCCGCCCGACGCGGCTCTGGTAGCAGACCTGCCAGTCGAGCGCGGGTATGCCGATTTTCCGCACGATCGCCGCCGCCGTGCGCTCGACCTGCTTTTGGTAAGGGTCGCCGCTTTTGACGATCTTTTCCGGCAGCCCGTGGGCGGAAAAGAGCAGGCGCATCTTTTTGCCCGTGGCTTTGCCGAGTGTTTCGAGGATCAGCTCCGCCGATGCCGCCACGAACCCCGCATCGTCCGGATAACAGCAGACGGTTTTCGTTTCGACGTCTTCCAGCCCCGCGGCGGCGGCGGCGCGCCGCCAGTCCTGCAGCGCGGAAAGCGTCGTCGTCGTCGAATATTGCGGGTAGAGCGGCAGCAGGACGATTTCATCGGGCCTGAAACTCGCGACCGCGCGGGCGGTCGCGAAACTCCGCGGATGCCAGTGGCGCATGGCGATGAAAACACGGCTCTGCGGATTTTCTTTTTGCAGTTCCGCTTCCAGCGCGCGCGCCTGCGCTTGCGTGTTTTCCAGCAGCGGCGACTTGCCGCCGAGCGGCGCGTAGGCCTCCTTCGCCGCGCCTTTCGAACGGGCGAGGGAGATCCACAGCGCGATCAGGAAGCGCAAGGGGTTCGGCACGGTGATGACGTTTTCATCGCGGAAAAAACTGAACAGGAACGGGCGGATGTCCTCTTCCCGCGACGGCCCGCCGAGGTTGAGCAGCACGACCGCGCGCTTTCCGCCGCCCGCCATCAGCGCCTGAACTCCCTGATCAGCCGCGCCAGCGCGGCGACGTGCGCGGGCGGCGTCTCCTTGATAACGCCATGGCCGAGATTGAAAACAAAAGGCGCGTTTCCGGCGGCGTCGAAGATGCGTTTCGTTTCGGCCTCCAGCGTCTTCCCGCCCGCGAGCAGCGCCAGCGGGTCGAGATTGCCCTGCACGGCCGCGCGCCCCGCGGCGCAGGCGGCGACTTTCTCCAGCGGCGCGTGCTGGTCGACGCCGACGCAAGCGACGCCCGTATCGTCGATGTAATCCCGATAAAACAGCCCCGCGCCGCGCGGAAAGCCGATGACCGGAAAACCCGGATAAACCGCGTGGATTTTTTGCACGATCGCGCGGACGGGCGCGATGCACCGGCGCGCGAAATGCGCGGCGGGAACAAGCCCCGCCCAACTGTCGAACAACTGCACCGCGTCCGCGCCCGCCGCGATTTGTTTTATCAGGTAACAGGCGGTCGCCTCCGTCAGTTTCGCGACCAGCGCGTCGAGCGCGGCGGGGTTTTCGAGCGCGAATTGCCGCGCCGTCTCGAAATTGCCGCCCCTGCCCTCGATCATGTAGCAGGCGACCGTCCACGGCGCGCCCGCGAAGCCGATCAGCGCCTTGTCGCCTGCGAGTTCGTTCCGCACGCGCTTCACGGTTTCGAATACGGGCGCGAGTTTCGCGCAGAAGCTTTCGAAATCCACCTCGTCAAGGCGCGTTTGCGGCGCAAGGCGCGGCCCCTCGCCCGCTTCAAAGGAGAGCTTCTGCCCCAGCGCGTAAGGCACGACGAGAATGTCCGAAAACAAAATCGCCGCGTCCATGCCGAAGCGCGCGACCGGCTGCAGCGTCACTTCCGCCGCCAGTTCGGGGTTGAAACAGAGATCGAGGAAGGACCCCGCCTTCTCGCGCACCGCCCTGTACTCCGGCAGATAGCGTCCCGCCTGCCGCATCAGCCAGAAAGGGATCTCCCGCGTCGCTTCGCCGTTGAGGGCGCGCGTAAAGAGCTTTTCCGTCTCCGGTCGAATCAAAACCTTGTTCTGCATGGGAGCGAGGATGCCAGTTTTCGCACTTCCGTACAAAGGCCTATCTTCAAATATAATATATTTATAAGAAGGTTTTGGCAGGTTGTTGCGCTGTGGATCGGCGGGATAAGAAATGCTCCGCCGTTTTAGCCACAGGCGAAAATCCGCCCCGGCCGCGGGCTTTGTGCGGAACTTTTGTATAAACCGGCTTTATCGAAGCAAAACGGCGTTTGCGCGCCGGCCTGTGGATAGCGGGGACGAATCGAAGTTTTCTGTCAAACGGACTTATCCCCGTTTTCCTTCTCCGGAATCCGGCCTTGGGTTGTTTTTGTATGCCAGTGGCGGCAGTTGTTGGTTTTCGCGGCGGTTTCAAAAGCACGGCATTTGCCGACAGGCTTATCCGCACGGTTGTCCACAGGCGCGAAAGGCGATAGGATGTTTTTCCTGTGACGATAAGGGGCGCGAAGCGGTATGGAAGACTGGCAGAAACTCGGCAGCGAAAAGGCGGCGCGGATTCTCGACGAAATCAATCCGCGGCTTACGCCCGTGCCGTTCCTGCAGGAGAGCACGACGGTGCGCACGCAACGCCTGTCCTTTTACAAGGACCATCTGCTGGTCGAGCTGACCGACCTTTCGACCGTGCCGGGCGCGCGTAAATACGCGCTTTACAAGCCGGGCGATGTGCACGTGCTCGACTGGACGAACCGCGTCATCTACGAGATGAACGAGAAGGCCCCCGCGCGCCTCGACGAGGAAACGGTCGTCGCTTACGTGAAGTTCTTCTTCTCCTATGTGCGCGGACGCCACGGAAGATTTTTGGTCATCGAGACGATCGACGACGTGCGCTGGCAGGTCGAGCCGCCGGCGCAGGGGCGCAAGGTGATGCAGGAGATGCTCTCCCCCGTCACGCTCGAAAGCCGGGACGCCGACGGCACCTTCAATCTTTCGGCCTTCATGGTGTTCAAGGATTCGCTGTTTAAAACCCGCATACATGTGCAGCCGGACGGGCTGGTGAGCATGTCCGAGGAAGACCTGAAAATCGAAGGCATGCCCGTCCTGCAGGACAGCGCTGCCTGATTTCTCCGCCCTGAACGGGCGATAATTTCCGTAAAAATGACATTTTTGATCTTTTTCCTGTGCGGAAAAGGGTTAATTAACCATCTTCCGGCATGATGGAGGGGTGAGACGTCGCAATAAAAGAATAGATAAAAAAACTTAAAGCCAGCGACAACGGCGGCACTTCAGGGCGATAGGGTGGTCATAACGCATGGATAACACTTCCGATCTCGAGACCGGATCTTCCACAAAAAAACCGAAAGTCGGGCGTTTTCGCGGCACCGCGGGGCGGCTGCGGCAGGGCCGGGAAAACCATTTGAGCCATCGCGCCAGCCTCGACTGGCGCTTGAACCGCGAATGCGTCTGCCTGGCGAACGCGAAAGCGAAAGCGGGCGCGACGCTGGAGAGCCTCTGCGCCGAACTGAAGCAGTCGCGCACCGGCGCCGTGCTGCTCGACGCGGCGGAAAAACGCGGCCTCGAAATTTCCTACGATGCGCAGACGCCGCAGTCGCAGTTTTATCCGCGCGGCGCGGCGGGCGCGATCGTCCTCAGCCCCGCGCATCCGCGCGGCGGGCTGCTCGGCATGCTGTGCCGCGAACTGCGCCGCGCCTGGCAATATTATCAGGGCGCCCTCGTCAACCCGATGGGCTTCGAGCCGGACGAAGCGGTGCTGGTCAACCGCGCGCAGCAGGCGGACGCCTTCATGATCGCCGTCAAGGTGGCGTGGGAGCTGAAGCTCGCCGGCCTGCCGGAAACGTGGGACTATATGTCGGGCTCGCCGGTCGCGGCGGTCACCCGCGCCTTCGAGACGCAGGCGCAGGAGGATTTCCGCTCGCTCAACAACGGCGAGGCCGCGCGCGCCGCCTACGACAGGTTCTTCGACGGCAGTTGCACCAAGGCGCACGACAAGCGCATCATCCACCAGATGCTGCTCGACGACGCGGGCTACATGAAGGCGCTGAAAAAAGACGGCCGCGCCGACATGGAGATGTTCCGCAAGCTGGGCGAACTGCCGAACGGCAACAACTACCTCGCCCTGCGCGGCAAGCGCCTGCCGACCGACCTGTGCTACGCGACGGTCGAGGACCGCTCCAACGCCAACTTCCTGTGGTTCATCAAGTTCGAGCGCAGCTTCCAGGAAAAGGAAATGCAGATGCTGAAGGAATCGGTGCGCGTGTCGGCGGAGATCGTCGATCTCAGCGCCTGGACGGCGCGGCATCACGTGCAGCGTCCCTGAAATTCCGCCGCCGCGCCGCTCCGCCGCTTTACGGCGGCGTCACCGTCACCGTCATGTTGTGCTCTTCAAGCCAGCCGCGCGCGAGGTCGTAGGCGTGCGCGCGGTCGCGGCGGCCGATCTGCAGGAGGATGTTGTTGAGGTCCGCCGCGGCGCGCGCCTTGTCAGGATCGTTGGCCGGCGCGCCGGGCGCGGCGGTTCCCGTCTTCGTGTTATAGTCGTTGACCGCGATGTAAAGCCACATCGCCGCGGTGACGGGGTTCTTTTGCACGCCGTCGCCGGTATAATAGGTGATCGCCAGATAATGGGCGGCGAGGCCGCGTCCGGCGTTGGCGGCGGCGTTCAGCCATTTGAGCGCCAGCGGGGTGTTTTTCTGCACGCCCTGCCCGTTCTGGTACATGATGCCGAGCAGTTCTTCCGCCTCCGGATAGCTGTCGCTGGCGATGGCTTTGAGGTGCGCGGCGGCGATGGCGTATTCCTTGTTTTCGTAAGCGGCCTTGATGTCGTTCATGTTCATGACCTGAGCCATGTCGCCGTTGTTGTTCGCGGCGGCGGGCTCTTCGTCGGCTTTCTTCGGCCGCATCATCATCAGCCCGTCCGGAACGTTGTCATACTCGCCGATCGGCTGCGCGCCGTCGCCTTTTTGCTGCTGTTGCGGCTGTTGCTCCTGCGCCGCGGCGGGGACGCCGCCGAAAAGCAGCGCGGCGGTGAAAAGCAGCGCCGGTAAAAGACGGTTGCGCGTGTCATGACGCATGCGGGAGGCCCCCTTATTCAAAAAAACCTGCTGCGGAAATCCTACACGTTTTGGGGATAAAAGGTAAAGGCCGCTTTATTTGCGGAACACGAGCGCGCACCAGCCGTCGATCGTCTCCTCGCGCACGCGGACGAGGCCGAGATTTTCATGCGCGCTTGCGACCTCCTCCTTCTGACGCAGGAGAATGCCGGAAAGCACGGCGTACCCGCCGCCGCCGAGCGCGCGGACGAGCGCCGGCGCCATGGCCACGAGCGGGTTGGCCAGAATATTGGCCGTCACCACGTCATAAGGGGCTCTCCGCTCCGCCAGTTCCGTGTCGTAGCCGTCGCCCGCCGCCGCCTTGATTTCGCCCGCCGCGCCGTTCATGGCCGCGTGGCGGTTCGTCACGGTAACGGATTCAGGGTCGATGTCGACGGCGGCGACCCTGATCCCCGGCCAGAGCTTCGTCATGGCGATGGCGAGAATGCCCGAGCCGCAGCCCATGTCGAGACCGTTTTTGAATATATGCCCCTGTTCTTTCAGCCAGACCAGCGCGTCAAGGCAGCCGCGCGTCGTCTCGTGCTCGCCGGAGCCGAAGGCCGTCGCCGCGTCGATCTGCAGGGGGATGAGGCCTTGCGGCGGCGCGCCGTCGTAATGCGAGCCGTAGATGAAAAACCGGTTTGTCGCGATGGGCGGAAAGTTTTCGTGCACGTGGCGCAGCCAGTCTTTCTCCGGCAGCTTTTCCACGCTGATGTCTTTTACATCGAGCAGCGGCGGCAGATTTTCCGCCTCCGCCACGGCGGCGACGCGGCGCAAAATCTCCTCTTTGTCCGGCGCGCCGAGGGTGGTCAGCGCGATCGCCCAGTCGTCGCCGTCGTCGGCGTCGCGGTTGTGCAGCGATACGGAAACGGCGAGGTCTTCGAGCGCGTCGGAGAGCTTTTCCGGCAAATCGCCGCAAATTTTCCGCCCGAAGCCGAGCCGCACCGTCCGGAGGTCGTGCGGGGATATGTCATTCGCGTCCGTCATGAGCGCATCATATTGACCTGACAGGTTTTGTCCACCATATTTAAAATGGTTAACAGACGGGGGAAGACCATGGAAAAGAATGTCGTTATCGCGGGCTATGTCCGCACGCCCTTCCACTTCGCGGGCAAAGGCGCTCTGGCAAACGTGCGGCCGGACGATCTTGCCACGGCGGCGGTCGTCGAGCTGGTGAAAAGAACCGGCATCGACGGCGCGGAGATCGAGGACCTGATCATGGGCTGCGCCTTTCCCGAGGGCGAGCAGGGCTTCAACGTCGCCCGCCTCGTCGTCAACATGGCGAACCTTCCGGTTTCCGTCGCGGGCGCGACGGTGAACAGGTTCTGCGGCTCCTCGATGCAGTCGATCCATCAGGCGGCGGGCGCGATCCGGATGGGCGCGGGTAACGCCTTCATCTGCGCGGGCGTGGAATCGATGACGCGCATCCCGATGGGCGGCTTCAATCCCCTTCTCAACCCCAAACTGGTGAAGGACTATCCGCAGGCCTACATCGGCATGGGCGAAACGGCGGAGAACCTCGCCAGAAAATACAGCATCTCCCGTGAAAAGCAGGACACCTTCGCCGCCCGCTCGCAGAAAAAAGCCGCCGAAGCGCGCAGCGCCGGAAAACTGAAGGATGAAATCGTCGCGGTGGGCGACGTGACGGAAGACGGCTGCATCCGTCCCGAGACGACGGCGGAAACGCTGGCGGGGCTGAAGCCGGCGTTCGACGCGCAAGGCACGGTCACGGCGGGCACCTCCTCGCCCCTGACCGACGGCGCGGCCGCGACGCTGGTCTGTTCGGAAGAATTCGCCAAAACCCATGGCATGAACATTCTCGCCCGCATCAAGTCCGTCGCTGTCTGCGGCTGCCCGCCCGAGATCATGGGCATCGGGCCGGTCGGCGCGGCCGGCAAGGCGCTCGCGCGCGCCGGCCTGACGCTCGCCGACATCGACATCATCGAGCTCAACGAGGCTTTCGCCGCCCAATCGCTCGCCGTGATCGAGGAACTTAAAATGGACGAAAGCAAAATCAACCTCGACGGCGGCGCGATCGCGCTTGGCCACCCGCTCGGCGCCTCCGGCGCGCGCATCACCGCCAAGGCCGCGCAGATCCTGAAGCGCGAGGGAAAACAATTCGCGCTTGCCACCATGTGCATCGGCGGCGGACAGGGCATCGCCACGGTGCTCGAGGCGGCATGAAAGCCTTTCTGAAGGAGCTTCTGCTGAGCTTCTATGCGCGGACGTTTTACAGCGCCCTCGCGCGGGAAAAAAGCGGCATCGGCGCGCGCTTCATGCTGGCGCTGTCGGTGGCGCTGTTGCTGCCGGCGGGGCTGGTTCTTTTTCCGGCCGCGCGCGGCATGGTCTCCGCCGCGGAGGTCGTCGCGGCGCAAATGCCGAAGATGGATTTTTCGGGCGGCAGGCTGGCCATCGACGCGCCCTCGCCCCGCGTCATACCGCTCGGCGCGCTCGGCGGAAAAATGGCCATCGCGGTGGACACCAACAGCAGCATCTCCGACATGACGGCGGACGAAAAGCGCATGCGCGAGGAGCATCTCCTCATGCTGTTCGGCGCGGACGGGGCGGTTTTCCGCGGCCGCAGC
>JAGXAX010000361.1 GCA_018971405.1 Alphaproteobacteria bacterium
TTTTCTTCAGGCGCGGCGCGGCGGCATCGCTCCCGCCTGCATTATGCTCGGACATCACCTTGTCGTCGAACAGCATGCCGCCTTCGGCCTGATAGAGCGCCTGCAAGCCCTCTTTGTTCGCCAGACGGAGAGGCAGCAACGCGAACGGCAGGACATTCCGGCATACCAGCGATGACGGATGCGCGGCGTCGACATTCTTCTTGCCGGAAGCATCGTTCACTTGCGTGTTGTGGGCGGAAACCGTGCAGCCGGGATTGGCTTTCAGCGCATCCACCTGCGTTTGTAGCTTCAAAGGATCGCTCCACACGTCGCCCGCCTCCAGAAACGCGAGGTATTCCGTATCGACGGTGCGGAGCGCGCGGTGCAGCGTCTTTTCCGCGCCGAGGCGCGAACCGCTCATCAGCGGCTTGATGATGTCGGGATGCTTTTCCTGATAGTCGCGGACGATCTTCTGCGTCCTGTCGCGGCCATAATCCGCTGCCACTTTGACGATAAACTTGAAATCCGTCTTCTGTGCGAGGATGGAATCCAGCGTCTTCGCGATCACGTCTTCGTCTTTAAAGGCCGGAACGACGACCGTCAGCAGCGGCCCGGACAGAAAGCTCCGGTCCTTCACCGCCTCGACGATCAGGGAATCCCCCCGCCAATCGATGTTTTGCAGCTCGGGATAATCGCTCTCGTTCATCTTCTTGTCATGGATATGACGCAAAAAGAACCCCGCCTCGTTCAGCCGCGCCGCCATTTCCTCGAAGTTGTAAATATACTTGTGCTCGCCGTTCTCGCGCAGGGCGAGATTGAGCATGAAACAGCGGTTGGGATACCAGCTTTGCGTTTCGAGGATTTTCTCCCATTCCGGCGGGCGCGTATCTTCCTTGGTACGCGCGCGCCAGTTTTCCTGTCCATAGGCTGCGACCAGAAAATCGAGATCGGGGCAGGAAATGCGCAAAACCCCGCCCGGTTTCAGCACACGGTAGGACTCGGTCATGAAAGCCAGCGCCGCGTCATAGGGGATATGCTCGATGAAATGCTCGGTATAGATGAAATCGACGGAATTGTCGGGAAACGGAATGCCCTTCGCGAGATTGTGCAAAATCTCTTTGCGCGTCGCAGGATGCAGGTCGATATTGACCCAGCCTTCCTTGTAGTTTTCGCCCGCGCCGGCGTGCAGCTTGACGGGGCCGTCGTTGCGCGCAAGGATTTGCTTCACTTTCGCCGCTTTCAGCGCATGCCCCGCCACCATCCGGCCAAACTTGTAAAACGGATAGGCGGGACCGAGCCGCTTGCGGATCGTGCGCCGCTTTTTCTCGCGAAACTGCTGCTGTTTTTGCTCCATGCCGAAATCCTTTCAGAGGACGGAAAGATAACAGCAAATTTTCCGCAACAAAAACCTTTTCTCGCCCGCATATCAGGCATCCGGCGCGGCAGCGACGGATTTTGACGTTTTATACGTAAAACTTACAAATTCATGCCCGGATGCCAGTCCCAGCCGCTGATCGCCCCCCTGTCGGTGACATACAGCGTCATTCCGTCGCATTCCACCCGCCCC
>JAGXAX010000362.1 GCA_018971405.1 Alphaproteobacteria bacterium
CATGGAACGGCACGTCCCAGTTAAACACATGGCTCATGCCCTGCACGTCAAGCCCCCGCGCCGCGACGTCGCTGCACACGAGAACCTGCGACGCGCCTTCCTTGAAGGCATTGAGGGCGACCGTGCGTTCAGACTGTTCCATATCGCCGTGCAGCTTGTCGGCCTTGATGCCCTTGGAGCGGATGAACTTGCAGACATCGTTGATGTCGCGCTTGCGGTTGCAGAAGATGAAGGCGTTCTTAACGTCCTCCTGCTGGAAAATCCTGTGGAATTCCGAAGATTTGTTTTGCGAATGCGACACGTTGACGAGGAAGTGCTCGACGTTCGACGCGGTCGAAGACGGCGGAGAAACGCTGACAGTTTTGGGGTTTACAAGAAATTTATCAGCCAGTTTCTTAATTTCCGGCGGCATGGTGGCCGAGAAGAACAGCGTCTGGCGGACGGGCGGCAGAAGCGAGGCGATTTTTTCAAGGTCGGGAATGAATCCCATGTCCAGCATGCGGTCGGCTTCATCAATAACCAAAATTTTAATATCAGCCAGCAAGATCTTGCCGCGCCCAAATAAATCCAGCAGACGTCCTGGCGTCGCGATCAGCACGTCCACGCCGCGGTCGAGATTTTTGATCTGCTCGTCCATCGACGTACCGCCAACGATCAGCGCATGTGTCAGCGGATGATATTTGCCGTATTTGTCGAAGTTCTCGGCGATCTGCGCCGCCAGTTCGCGCGTCGGCGACAGGATCAGCGAGCGCGGCATCCGCGCCTTGGCGCGGCCTCCCGCCAGAATGTCGATCATCGGCATGGTAAACGCAGCTGTTTTGCCCGTGCCTGTCTGCGCGAGACCGAGCACGTCCCTGCACATCAGCACAATAGGGATGGCCTGCGCCTGAATGGGTGATGGGTGTTTGTATCCGACGTCTTCAATCGCCTTGAGAACCGGCTCGCTGAGCCCCAGATCTTTGAAAGTCACAGTGTCCTTAAATTCCATAATTATATGGGGCTCCGCCCCCAAAACATATCTCTCTTGTTTCTGTATAAGCCGTATATACATTGCAAATCCATACCTTTCAATGTATTTTGAGTATAATTTTTTACTTAAAGCGTTTTTTGATAAAAGCGAGGTATCCGCATGGCTAAAAATAACCCGCAGATGACCATTCCGCACTCCGTCAGCAATCTGCCCGTCAAACTGCCTCTCGCCAGCAACGCGCATGGTCACGCCCGCAACCCCGGAACGGACCTCAATCTCGACTGGATCGACGGGTTGCAAGTGAATTTCAGCGCCGTCCAGCGCCGTACAAGCTCCCTCCTCGGTCGCCGCACGGTCAAGAAAGAGTGGCAGGCGGCATGGCTCCTCAAGGCCCTGTCCTGCATCGACCTCACCACACTGAGCGGCGACGACACCCCCGGCCGCGTAAAACGTCTCTGCGCCAAGGCGCGCCGGCCCCTGCGGAACGATCTCGTCGAAGCGCTCGGCATCGAAAACCTGAACCTCGCCACCGGCGCGGTCTGCGTTTACCACGAAATGGTGCCG
>JAGXAX010000363.1 GCA_018971405.1 Alphaproteobacteria bacterium
CGCACCTCGAGCGCCAGCGCGGCGGCGGCGGCTTCACCGGCGGCCCCGGCGAAACGCAGAAGGAGCTCGACCGCCGCATGCTCGACGACCGCATCAAAAAACTGAAAATGGAACTGGAGAAGGTGCGGCAGAACCGCGCCATCCAGCGGGAGTCGCGCAAGCGCGAGCCTTATCCGGTCGTCGCCATCGTCGGCTATACCAACGCGGGCAAATCGACGCTCTTCAACCGCGTCACCGGCGCGCAAGTGTTCGCCAAAGATTTCCTCTTCGCCACGCTCGACACCACCCTGCGCGCGCTGAAACTGCCGTCGGGGAAGAAGGCGGTTTTGTCCGACACGGTCGGGTTCATTTCCGAGCTGCCGACGCACCTCGTCGCCGCCTTTCGCGCCACGCTGGAAGAAGTGCTCGAAGCCGCGGTCATCCTTCATGTGCGCGACGTTTCCGCGCAGAACACCGAGGCGGAGAAAGAGGACGTGCTGGCCATTTTGCGCGACCTCGGCATCGACGGCGAGAACGACCCGCGCATGGTCGAGGTTTTGAACAAGATCGACAAACTGCCGGCGCGGGAGCGCGAAGCGCTCGCCGCCCGCAGCGCAAGGCGGGCGAACGCCGTCGCCATTTCCGCCGTGACCGGCGAGGGAATCGACGCGCTGCTGGAAACCGTCGACGGCCTGCTCGGCAAGGACAGGCAGGTCATGCAGGTGGACATCAGCCCCGCCGACGGCAAGGCGCTGGCCTGGCTTTACGCGCGCGGGCACGTCGTCGGCAGGACGGACGGCGAGGAATACGTCCGCATGCAGGTCGGGCTGGAACCCGCGGACATCGACCGGTTCAACGCGCAATTCCCCTATAAGCTGGCAAAGGCCAAAACAAAAACAAAAAAGAAAAAGGCGCGCGCCTCATGACGGACATAGATACTAAAAAAGTCGAAGAGATCATCCGCCGCGTCGCGGCCGAGACCGTCATGCCGCGCTTCAACAACCTGCTGGCGTCCGAAATCCGCGAAAAAGGCCCCGGCGATTTCGTCACCATCGCCGACGAGGAGTCGGAGAAGACGTTCAGCGCGCTTCTGCCGGCGCTTCTTCCCGGCTCGCTGGTGGTGGGCGAGGAGGCGGTGGCGAAGGACAAGTCGGTCGTCGAAAAGATGAAAGGCGACAAGCCCGTCTGGGTGATCGATCCGGTGGACGGCACGTACAATTTCTCCCACGGCAGCCGGAAGTTCGGCATCCTCGTCTCGCTGGTGCAGAACGGCGAGACGCTCTACGGCTGGGCTTTCGACGCGCCGGGGAACCGCATGGCCGTCGCGGCGCGCGGCGCGGGAACGTTTCTCGACGGCAAACGCGTAAACATTTCCTGCGCGGCGGGGGAGACCGGTGAGCTTACGGGGCGCGGCAGCGGGTTTCGCGCTGGCATGCCGTTCAGGGAGCTGGTCAACCAGCGCTGTTCGCTGCACGACTACATGGATTTCATCACCGGCGACGCGGATTTCGTCGTGCATATGCCCAAAGTCACGCCGTGGGACCAT
>JAGXAX010000062.1 GCA_018971405.1 Alphaproteobacteria bacterium
GAGCTGCCGAAAACGCACCAGAAGCTCGTCGCCGACATCATCCCGGCCAAAATCACCGTCACGGGGTTGCAGCGCGTCCTGCAGAACCTCGTCAACGAGCGCGTCTCGATCCGCGACCTGCAAACCGTGCTCGAAGGCGTCGCCGAGGCGACCGGCTTCACCAACAATATCACGCTCATCACCGAGCACGTGCGCGCCCGCCTCGCGCGGCAGATCTGCGACCAGTACGCCAACAAGGAGGGCGTCGTGCCGTTGGCGACGCTGGCGCCGAAATGGGAGCAGGCCTTCGCTGAATCCCTGATCGGCCAGGGCGAGGACAAGCAGCTCGCCATGCCGCCGAGCCAGCTGCAGGAGTTCATCCAGTCCATCCGCAAGAACTACGAGAACCTGGCGATGAAGGGCGAGACGCCGGTGCTGCTCACCAGCCCGCCCATCCGGCCTTACGTGCGCTCCATCATCGAGCGCTTCCGCCCGCAAACGACCGTCATATCGCAGAACGAGATCCACCCGCGCGCCAAGATCCGCACCGTCGCGCAAATAGACTGAGAAAATAAAGAAACATGAGACTGAAATCATTCCACGCGAAATCGATGTCCGAAGCGATGCGGCAGGTGCGCGACACGCTCGGCGAGGACGCGATCATCGTCTCCAGCAAGGAGGAAAAGAGCGGCTGGGTGAAGATCACCGCCGCCGTCGAGCAGGTCAATGCGCCCGTTGAAGAAGAATTTTTCGACGCCGAGACCAACGTCGAAATCCTCACCGAAGCGCTGCTCAAGCACCGCGTGCCCGCCGCAACCAGCGACCGCATCCTCTCCGCCGCCATCGCCGCGCCGCTGAAGGATCCGCAGAAGATGCTCGCCGCCGCGCTGAAGAAGGCATTCTCCTTCGCCGAAACGTCGTTTGAAAAACCGCTCGTCCTCGTCGGCCCACCCGGCGCGGGCAAGACGCTGATGACGGCCAAGCTCACGGCGCGGATTGTGATGGAGGGAAAACAAAAACCCGTCATCGTCACCACCGACATCGCCCGCGCGGGCGGCGTGGAGCAGCTTTCCGCGTTCCTCGACATTCTCGACGTGCCGTTGCATCAGGCGGAGGACGCGAAGGGGCTGAAAGCGCTCCTCGCGAAAGCGAAGCCGCATACGCCCGTCATCGTCGACACGGGCGGCCTCAACCCGTTCGACCCGCAGGAGATGAAATCCCTCGCCAAGCTGCTGCATGCGGCCGAGACGCAGGCCGCGCTCGTCCTGCCCGCGGGCATCGACGCCGAGGAATCGGCGGAAATCGCGCTCACTTTCGGCGTTCTGGGCGTCAAGACGCTGATCCCGACGCGGCTCGACTTCGCGCGGCGGCTCGGCGGAATCTTGAGCGCGGCGGAGCGCGCAGGGCTTTCTTTTACGGAAGCGAGCCACACGCCGCAGGTCGCCAACGGCATCCTCGCGCTGGGCCCCGACGTTATCGCCGATTTGTTAATACCTCGTTCACCGAAAAAGAGGTAAAATAAGCCATGGCCACGAAAACGCAAAATCCCGAAACGAAATCCACAGCCAGCGGCGCGGGCCGCCTGATCGCCGTTGCGTCGGGCAAGGGCGGCGTCGGCAAGACGTGGTTCTCGATCACGCTCAGCCACGCGCTGGCGAAGGAAGGGAAAAAGGTTTTGCTGTTCGACGGCGATCTGGGATTGGCCAACATCGACGTGCAGCTCGGCCTCATGGCCAAGCGCGATTTGAACGACGTCATCGAGGGCCACCTCGGCCTCGCGCATGTCGTGGAACACTATGAAGAAGGCGGCTTCGACGTCGTCGCCGGACGCTCGGGCCACGGCTCTCTTTCGTCGCTGCCGCTGGAACGGCTGAACGCGCTGCTGCGCGAAATCCGCAACATCGTGCCGCAATACGACGCCGTCATCGTCGATCTCGGCGCAGGGATAGACCGCACGGTGCGCTTCATCACCGCCGCGACGGACGCGACCATCGTCGTCACCACCGACGAGCCGACCGCGCTTACCGACGCCTACGCGCTCATCAAGCTCAGCCACGCGGCGGGCCACGCGGACAACATCAAAGTCGTCGTCAACATGACGGCGGACGCGAAAGAGGGCACGACGACCTACAACACGCTTTTGAAAGCCTGCAAGAACTTTTTGAAGCTCTCCCCGCCGCTGCTCGGCGTCATCCGGCAGGACAAGCGCGTGCGCGAAGCGATCCGCGCGCAAACCCCCTATCTCACGCGCTCGCCGAACACCGACACGGCGGCGGACATCGAGAAAATAGCCCGCGCCGTCAACGAAGAAATCATGGCCTAGCGCCATGGCGGACATTCCTTCCGTCGCCCCGCCGCCCGCCGCTTCAGGAAACGCAACGCCGCCATCCGGCCTCTCCAACGCACCCGTCCGGCAGGCGCCGCCCGCGCTCGCCGCGCCGGCGCAGCCGGTGCACACCGCCGGCACCGTCGTTTCCAGCAATCCGCAAGCGCAACAGCTCAGCATAGAGACGCCACAGGGCACGGTTGTCATCCAGACCGCGGCCGCGCTGCCGCAGGACACGCCGGTCTCCGTCGAGATATTCGCGGGCACCGCTGGCACGCGCGCGACCGTCTCGGTCGTCCGGCAAGCGCCGGAACAGGCGCAAACGCTGGCGCGGCAGGCAACGGCGCAGGGGCTGCAGGCGCTCGAAAACGCCATCGCGCCGCCGGAGCAGCCGCCCGCCGCCCCGCCCCTGCAAGAAGGCAGCACGGTGACGGCGCTGCTGCTGCCGGAGCCGCCCGCCGCGTCTGCCGCGCCCGATGCCATCACGCCGCTGCAAATCGCGCAAATCGCCGCGTCCGTGGAAACGCTGAAGGAAACGGGATTGCAAAGTCTCCGGCCGCTGCTGCCGGAAGAGGCGCTGAACGAGCTCCTGAAAACCGCCGACGTGAAATCCTTCCTCGAACGGCTGCCGCCGCAGCTGCTGCAAGACATGGCAGAAGCGCTGCCTTCAGCCGCTCAAGCGCCGCCGGAAGGCGCCGCCGCGCCGCAAAAGCGACAACCGGCGGCGTCTGCGCCGCAGGAAACCGGCACTCAACCCGCATTCGGGTCGGCGTCTGCCCCCCCCGCGCCGGACATGCTCGACAGCAACCTCCTGCACATCATGCGCGCGCAGCTGCTGGCCAAAACGACACAGACCTCCCTGCGGCAGGCGTCGGCGCCGCGCAACGGCAAGCCGGGAGGCCTTTTGCCGCTCGCGGCGACGCTGGATATGCTCTCCGCCGCGCTCGGCGAGGAAAAGCCGTCCGGATTTCCTGCATTGATGCGCCAGTTCCTGCCGCAAGACCTGACCGCGCGGCTGCCCGCGCCGCAAATCCTGCTGCGCGTGCAGATCCTGAAGATCCTGCCGCCGGAAACGACGCCCGCGCAGATCGAAACCGCCTTGCAAAAAGCCTCCGCAGCGCAGAGCGGAACTGAAACGGCGGTGCAGGGAAAGATACAGCTGGCGAACGTGGAAACGGCGACCGCCCGCGGCCAGCCCCTCCTGCAGACGGCGGACGGCGCGCATTTCGTCATCACGACGCCGGTCAGCGTTCCGTCCGGCAGCAAAATCATCCTGACCGCCGCGCCCATGAGCGCAAAAGATATTTTGCAGCAGTTGCAAAGAGGGCTTCTCCCCGCGGCGGAAAACGCCCCCTCCCCGCAAGGCGAAACGTGGCCCGCCCTGCAGCAGGTTTTGCAAGCCCTGCCGCCCGCGCAGCAAGCAACGGCGGCGGCGGCGCAAGCCCTGCGCAACACCCTGCCGACGCCGGCGCAGCGCCTCGTGCCGACGGCGCTGTTCTTCCTCGCGGCGCTGCGCAGCGGCGACATCAAGAACTGGCTGGGCGAAGGCACGCTGGACATGATCGCCAAAACGGCATCGAAAGGCCTGGCGAGCACCCTCTCCGGCGACTTCGAAAAGATGTCGGCGCAGGCCAAAACCGCCCTGCCCGGCGGCTGGCGCGCCATCGCCATTCCGCTGCGCCACGAGGAACAGATCAGCCGGATGCAATTTTACGTGCGGCGGCAGGACGACCGCGCGCAAAAAAGCCCAAGCGCCAGCGGCGCGAAACCGGCGACAAGGTTCATCCTCGACATGAGCTTAAGCCGCCTCGGCCCGCTGCAGCTCGACGGCTACATCCACAAGAAATCCTTCGACATGATCCTGCGCACGGAGGAAAGCCTTCCGCTCGACATGCGTCAGGAACTGATGAAACGCTTCGCCGCAGGGCTGGCGCAGGTGCAAATGCAGGGCGGCATCGCCTTCCAGACCCGCAAGCAGGGCTGGATGGTGCCCGCGGCGGCGCATACAAAAACCGACGCCTGAAGGCGTGGCGCAAACGGAAGCTTAAAGCGCGGCGGCGCTTTCCAGAGGCGCGGCCTCGCCTTGCTCTTGCTCCGCTACGGCGCCGGCTTTCTTGCCCGCTTCGCGCGCGACGCGGCGCTCGGCCTTCTTCACCGCCTTTTCAAGCTCGTCGCCAGTGCAGAGGCCGATGGAAACCGGATCGACCGGCTTCAGCGTCGATTGCGCCGGATGCGTCTTGTTGCGCACGGCATCGACGGTCGTCTTGGTCGAGCCGACGAGGCGCGCGATCTGCACGTCCGCGAGGTCGGGATATTTCTTGAGAAGGTAGAAAACCGCGTTGGGCTTTTCGGCGCGCTTGGTCACCGGCGTGTAGCGCGGGCCTTTCGAGCGCGCGCGCGGCTTGGGCAGGTCGTTTTTGAGCATCTTGAGACGCGCGTTGGTGTTCTTCTCGCAGCGGGCGATTTCATCCGCCGTCAGTTCGCCCGACAAAATGGGGCTCATGCCCATGATGCCGCTGTTGACGTCCCCGTCGGCCAGCGCCTGCACTTCAAGCGGGTGCAGGTTGCAGAACTCCGCGATCTGGTCGAACGTCAGGGCGGTGTTGTCCACCAGCCAGGAAGCGGTCGCCTTGGGCATCAGGGGGTGATTGGCCATGTCTTGTCTTTCTCCTTTTAAAAATAAAACTCCGTGCGCGTGCCGTTTTTTCAAGAACGACAACGATTGAGATGAAGCTTCAATCGATTTGGAAATACACCGGCATAATAGAATAACGGTCTGGAAAGTCCAGAGAAAAATAATCTATTTATATGTCAAATTACTTTCAGAATGACCTTCCCTACATGCGCCGCCGCCTCCAGATAATCATGGGCCGCCTGCGCCGCATCGAGCGGGAAGACCTTGTCGATGACCGGCCGGAGTCTGCCCTTGTTCAAAAGCGGCCAGACGGCCTTGTGGAGGGCCTTGGCGATGACGGCCTTGTCGGCGACGCTGCGCGGGCGGAGCGTCGAGCCGGTCAAAACCAGCCGTCTGGACATGACCTGCGGAATATCCAGCTCGGCCACGCGCCCGCCCTGTACGGCGATGCTGACATGCCGCCCGCCGGTTTTCAGGAGCTTCAGGTTGCGCGGCAGATAATCCCCGCCGACCATGTCGAGCACGACGTCCACGCCCGCCTTTTTCGTCAGCCGCAGCGTTTCGGCGACGAAATCCTTTGTTTTGTAATTGATGGCGTGCGTCGCGCCGAGCTTTTTGCAGGCGCGGCACTTTTTATCCGTTCCGGCGGTGACGATGACTTTCGCGCCGAAGGCCTTGGCGATCTGGATTGCCGTCGTGCCGATGCCGGAGGCGCCGCCGTGGATCAGGACGGTTTCCCCTTTTTTGAGCTGACCGCGATCGAAGAGGTTCGTCCAGACCGTGAAATATGTCTCCGGAATTCCCGCCGCAGTGATGAAATCCATGTTTTTCGGCAGCGGCAGGCATTGCTTCGCCGGCACGGCGCAATATTCCGCATAGCCGCCGCCCGCGACCAGCGCCACAATCTTTTTGCCTTTTCCCGCGCCCTTGACGATTTCTCCCGCGATTTCAAGGCCCGGAATGTCCGATGCGCCCTTTGGGGGCGGATAAAGCCCCTTGCGCTGCAAAATATCGGGGCGGTTGACGCCCGCCGCATGCACCTTGACAAGAACTTCCCCCGCCTTAAGTTGAGGAACGGGGCGTTCGGCCACGACCAGCCGCTTGTCGCGAATTTCGATGCATTTCATGAAGGGTGCGCTCCAAAGGAAAACAACAGATGATTTTTGACGACGACCTCGACCCGAAAACCAGAAAGCCCAAACCGCGCCCGCTCGACAATCTCTCGGTGCCGGAGCTGAAGGAATACATTCTTCAGCTGAAAGAGGAAATCGCCCGCGCCGAAGCCGATATCCTGAAAAAAGAAAAGCACAAGGCCGCCGCCGACGCTCTTTTCAAATCCCCGCGTCAGTGACCCGCGCCGGTATTGCTCTCCATGCGCCAGTCGGCGATGGCGATGCCGTTTTTATCGCCGCCGCTGGCCACGCGCGAAATATCGAGAAAGAGGTAGAACTTGCCGGACGGCCCCGTTTTCTCCGCGCCGGTTTCAGGGTCCTTCGTGAAGAAGCTGACCGTCACCGGCATGCGCAGGATCCAGTTGTAGGCGCCGTTGACCGTGCCCTGATTGATGATCAGCGGCATTTCGTCGACGATCGCGCCGATGGAATAGCCGTCCGTGCCGACCATGTCGACGATGTGCGAGGATTTCAGGTAGTCCGCATACTGCTTCCAGCCCGAGGCCGCGAAATATTTTTTGAAACCCGCCATCCGCGTCGCATAGTTTTCCCTGTCGAACGTCAGCACGTCGGCGGACGCCTGCTCCGCCCATGTCTCTATTTCGTCGGTCGTGCGGTGCGGGTTGGCGATGTCGTCCTCCTCGCCGACGTAGGGGGATTTATATTGCAGCCAGGCGGGCAGGGGCTTGTCCGCCGACGGAGAAGCCGCGGGCGCGCCGCCGCCCTGCGCCAAAGCGGCGCCGGATAACGCCGTCAAGACCGCAAGAACGGAACCCGTCAGGAGCTTTTTCATGCGTCAGGCCGCCTTTCTGGTCGTCTTGGCGATGGAGCGCAGGACGTACTGCAGAATGCCGCCGTTCCTGAAATATTCGATCTCGTCCAGCGTGTCGATGCGGCAGAGGCATTTGATTTCCTCTTTCTTGCCGTCGGCGCGGCGGATGGCGACCGTCATCTCCATGCGCGGCTTGAGCACGGTGATGCCGGAAACGTCGAACGTCTCGTCGCCCTTGAGACCAAGGGTTTGCCGCGTCATGCCGTCCTTGAATTGCAGCGGCAGAACGCCCATGCCGACGAGGTTGGAGCGGTGGATGCGCTCGAAGCTCTCGGCGATCACGGCTTTCACGCCGAGCAGGTTCGTGCCCTTGGCCGCCCAGTCGCGGCTGGAGCCGGTGCCGTATTCCTTGCCTGCGACGACGATCAGCGGCGTGTTGGCGGCGATATATTTCATCGCCGCGTCGTAGATCGACAGCGTCTCTCCGTCATATTTGGTGAGTCCGCCCTCCTTGCCGCCGAGCATCTCGTTCTTGATGCGGATGTTGGCGAAAGTGCCGCGCATCATGACTTCATGGTTGCCGCGGCGCGAGCCGAAGGAGTTGAAATCGACGGGGCGCACCTGATGCCCGATCAGGTATTCTCCGGCGGGGCCGTCTTTCTTGATCGAGCCTGCGGGCGAGATGTGATCGGTGGTGATACTGTCGCCGAAGAGCGCCAGCAGCTTCGCGCCCTTGATGTCCTGCGGCGCCTGCGGCTCTTTGGGCATGTCGATGAAGTAGGGCGGGTTCTGCACGTAAGTCGAGCCCGGGTCCCATTTGTACGTCATGCCGCCGGAGGTCTTGACCTCCTGCCATTCCTTCGGCCCCTCGAAGACGTTGCCGTAGCGTTTCTTGAACATCTCCCGCGTCACGGCCTTTTGCAGCGTGTC
>JAGXAX010000364.1 GCA_018971405.1 Alphaproteobacteria bacterium
CCCCGGCGGCGGATGTTTCGGCCGCGATCTCTTCGACCGTCTTGCCGCCTTCGCTGTGCAGCCACTTGACGAATTCGGGCATCGTTACGGCCTTGACCTCGATCGGCATGTAGGCGTGGCCCTGCCCGCAGAGCTGCGAGCACTGGCCGTAATAGGTGCCGACCTGATCGATGCGCACCCAGGTTTTGTTGATGCGTCCGGGAATGGCGTCGAGCTTGACGCCGAGCGACGGCACCGACCACGAGTGGATCACGTCCGTCGCGGCGGTTTCGATCTCGATGTTGGTGTTGATCGGCAGGACGGCGGGGTTGTTGGCGGTGAGCAGGCGCGGCTCGCCGGGCTTGAGGTCCTTGTCCTGCACGAAGGTGCTGATCAGCTTGACGTTGCCGTTCTGCGGATAGGTGTAGGTCCAGAACCACTGGCTGCCGGTGGCGCGCAGCGTCAGTTGCGTGTCGGGGTTGTTGTCGAGGTAAAAGAGCAGGTGAATGGACGGGATGGCGATGACGGTGAGAATCAGCACCGGCACCAGCGTCCAGACGACTTCGAGCGCGGTGTTGTGCGTCGTTTTCGACGGCACCGGATTGGCTTTGGCGTTGAAGCGCACGATGATGATCAGGAGCAGGATGAAGACGAAAATGCAGATGCCGACGGCGATGGGCATCAGCATGTTGTTGAAAAAGTCGTCTTGCCGGATCTTCATCTGCGAACCCGCGGCCTGCAGACCGATGGCGCCCGGCACGGGCTGGCCGAGGACGGCGAAGGCGGGCGTACTCATCAGGGCGGCCGTCAGAAACGCGGCGAGGCCGCCGAAAATTCTACGGAAATGTGGTGCTTTTTTCATTCTATGATCCATCTCGGGAGGAAAAGTTTTATAAGGTGAGATACTTAAGGGGATATATAACACTCAAAAGCAGAATAGTTAAGTACTGTTCTATAAAATATATTTTTCGTAATGTTAAAATTTACAGACAGTACGATTCCTGCCGAAGATGCTTACCGTCCGCCGCATCTAATATTTTTATAAGTTAAGTCCGGAGGCCAGAAAGGCGCGGAGTTCCGTGATGCCCTGTTTTTTTTCCGCGCTGGTGAGATGCGGCGCGGGAAAGGCGGCGGGGTGGGCGGCGAGTTCTTCCGCGACGGCGGCGCGGGTGGCGTCGAGATCGGCCATTTTGAGCTTGTCGGCCTTGGTGAGGACGACGGCATAGGGAACGTTGGCGCGGTCGAGCATCGCCATGGTTTCGAGATCGATGTCCATGAGGCCGCGGCGCGAATCGACCAGCAGGCAGACGCGCTTGAGGGTCTGGCGGCTTTTGAGGTAGCCGCGCACCATGTCGTTCCAGGCGTGGACTTTGGTTTGCGCGGCGGCGGCGTAGCCGTAGCCCGGCAGGTCGACGAGATAAACGGCGTCGCCGAGGAGGAAGAAGTTGATCTGCTGCGTGCGCCCCGGCGTGTTGGAGGCGCGGGCGAGGCCCTTGCGTCCGGCGAGCGCGTTGATGAGGGATGATTTGCCGA
>JAGXAX010000063.1 GCA_018971405.1 Alphaproteobacteria bacterium
GAGGTCTTTGGTTTTCGAAAGGTCGCCGTTGCCGTTGGAGATCAGCACGGGGTATTTCGCCTTGTCGGCTTCGAGCGTGGTGGTGAAGCGGGCGAGGTTGTCCGGCCGGTCGAGGAAATAGGTGACGCGGCGGAAGCCGGTGGATTCGCACTGCGAGCCGATGATGTCGCCCGAGGCGTAGATGCCCTGCAGCTTGGTGTTGGCGGCCGGGTTGATCTCGTTGACGATCTCAAGTTCAAAGCGGCCTTGCGGCGGCTTGTTGATGATCAGTTGCTTGTCATCGACGCGGAACTCCGCGCGGTCGAGCGCGCGCCATTTGCCGTTCTCCTTGATCTTGACGCTGACGAGATCCATCTCTTCACCGTTCAGAACCAGCGGGCCGCCCTGAAATTTCGAGGCGGGGTTGCCTTCGACGACCATGCGGCTGCGCACTTTGGTTTCGGTCGCGTCGAGGTTGATGTAAAGGTCGGCATCCGTAATGCGGTAGGGGTCGGGGCGGTAGTCGCTGCGGATCATGTCGTTGTGCTGGTGGTTGAAGAGAAAATCTTTCGGCGCCATGGATGACTCTCCTGACTAGGGTTTGGACATAATTTCTTTTAGGACATAACTATAAACGCGAAATTTATGGCCAGTCAATATATATTTCCATATAATATTATTTCAAAGCGTAAGGATGCGCCCGTTGGTGGAAATACGGACAAATACGGACAAATACGGGATGTATTCGGGCAGATGCGGGTCGTTTGCGGACAATTGTGGACAGAATTTTACGGTTTATGATTATTTTTTCGACGGCTTCTTGCGTGATGATTCTTCTCCGCCGGGCTCTTTTTTTCCGTCCGTTTTGCCGCCCATCGCCATGCGCATGAACTGCGCCTGCATGTCGTTCCAGAGCGTGAGGTTGCGCTCGGTCAGATCCTGCATGATCTGCAAAGGCGAGCCGATGATGTTGCCCATCTGGTCCTGGAATCTCTTTTGCTGCTCGGCGAACATCTTGAGGTTCTTGTCGAGGAACTCGCCGAAAATCTCCTGCGACTGGTCGTCGTAGAAGCGGATGAATCGCGTCAGCATGTCGGTGGTGAAGATCGGCGAGGCGCCGGCCTCCTGTTCGGTGATGATCTGCACGAGCACCGAGCGCGTGATGTCCTTGCCGCTTTCCGCGTCAACGACCTGAAAATCCTCGCCCGCGCGGATGATCTTCAGCACGTCGGCGACCGTGATGTAGGCGCTTTTCTCCGTGTCGTAGAGGCGGCGGTTGGGATATTTCTTGATCACGCGCATATTCGGGTTACTCCATGAAATGTCCGCCGTTGGTGGCGAGGTTGGCGCCGGTGATGAAGCCGGAATCGTCGGCGATAAGGAAAGAGACGGCGTGCGCCACGTCCTCCGGCGTGCCGAAGCGGCCGACGGGGATCTGCGCGACGATGCTGTTGCGGACGTTTTCCGCTACGGCCGCAACCATTTCCGTCTCGATGTAGCCGGGCGAAATGGTGTTGACGGTGATGCCCTTCTTGGCGACTTCGAGCGCCAGCGCCTTGGTGAAGCCGTGCATGCCGGCCTTGGCGGCGGCATAGTTGGCCTGCCCGAACTGGCCTTTCTGCCCGTTGATCGAGGAGACGTTGATGATGCGCCCGAAGCCCGACTCCAGCATGTAGTCTATGGCGGGGCGGGTGACGTTGAAGACGCTGTCAAGGTCGCTGGAGATGACGGTCTTCCACTGGTCGTGCGTCATCTTGCGCAAGGAGGAGTCGCGCGTGACGCCGGCGTTGTTGACCAGCACCTGTATCGGCCCGAGGTCGGCGACGATCGCTTTGACCATCCGCTGGCTGTCCTCGAAATCGGCGACGTCGCATTTGTAAAGGCGGAAGGCGAAACCTTCCTTTTTCATCTCCTGTTCCCACGCGCGTGCCTTGTCTTCATTGCGGTAGGTGGTGGCGACGATATGCCCCTGCCGCGCCAGTTTTTTGCAGATCGCCGTGCCGATGCCGCCCGTGCCGCCGGTCACCAGCACGACGCGCCGTATGGGTTGCGCCGCGGGGGGGATTGATGTTTCAAGCGGATCCATGTTCTCTGCCTTTGCAAGTCCGGAGTATGCCGTCATGTTTACACCCTCTTGATAAGAAAATAATGGCAAATTGATTAATAAATCCTGAAAAACCCTTTCAGAGCGCGTTTTTCGCTGGTCTTTTATAGGCCGGAGGTCTAGCTTTAAGCAAGCTTTTTATGGCATTTTTTGAATTGCTGCACCGCACAAAAACGTGCTATACTCGAACTGTTAAGCAGAGACTCTCGGCCGTCTTCAATAAAGGGTGAATACCATGGCAAACACATCATCGGCGCAACAGAACGGGGACTGGTTCAGTTCCCAAAAGCAATACTGGGACAACTGGTTCGAACAGCAGCGGAATTTCTTCGGCGCGGCCGCAGGCCCGCAGCAGGGGCCGCAGGCCCAGTGGGCGGAGCTGTTGCAGACATGGCAAAAGGCTCTGTCCGGCGGGCAGGAAGCGGACAAAATGGCCGACGTGCGCCAGTTCCAGCAATATTTCACGCGGGCAGGCGAGGCCTACCTCGGCATGCTGCAGCAGTTCTATCAGGGCACGGGGCAGGCCAAGCCGCTGAACGAGATGGTGCAGGAATGGATAGAGAGCCTGAAAAAAGCCTTCGCGGGGCAAATGGACTTTTCGGGCATGCCCGGCTTTCCGGGGATGGTGGCGGCGGGGAAGGATCCGTTCGCGGCGCTGGACCCGCTCAACTTTTTCGCTGGGATGCCCGGCATCGGCTATACCCGCGAAAAGCAGGAGCAGTTGAACCATCTCTACCAGATGTGGGAAGCCTATCAGGCCAAGACGCGCGACTATGCCGCGAGCATGGCGAAGGTCGGGCTCGAAGCGGCGCAGAAGTTTCAGGACTACGTCGTCCACCCGCCGGAAGGCGCGGCGCCGCTGACCTCGCTGAAAGAGGTTTACGCGAAATGGGTCGATATCTGTGAGGACATCTACGCCCGTTACGCCATGACCGAGGAATATACCCGCCTTTACGGCGAGGTCGTCAACGCGCTGATGGCGTTCAAAAAGCAGCAGAACAAGATCACTGATGAAGTTCTGGACCAGTTCAACATGCCGACCCGCGCCGAAGCCGACAGCCTGCACAAGCGCTTGCACGCACTGCAGCGGGAAGTGGCGGAACTGAAGGCCGCCCTGAAGCCCGCCGCGAAGAAAAAGCCTGTCGTTAAAAAAGGAAAGAAAAAATGACCGCCGTCCAGCTGAGCCCTGAAAAAATCTTCAAGGAAGTGACCAACTTCAACACCAAGCTCGTGGAGGGGATCAAGAACCTGCGGGGCCTGGGCGACCTGCCGTCGGGCGTCACGGAGAAGGAAGCCGTGTACAGCGAAGACAAGCTCACGCTCTACCACTACAAGAACCCGACCGGCAAGGAACCGGCCAACAAAACGCCGCTGCTGATCGCCTACGCGCTGGTCAACCGCCCTTATATGACCGACCTGCAGGAGAACCGCTCGATGATCCGCGGCCTGCTGGAGACGGGGCAGGACGTCTATCTCATTGACTGGGGCTATCCCGACCGCTCCGACCGTTTCGTGACGATGGACGATTACATCAACGGCTATATCGACCGTTGCGTGGACGTTCTTTGCGAACGCAGCGGCGGCGGCAAAGTCAACCTGCTCGGCATCTGTCAGGGCGGGGCGTTCAGCCTCTGCTATGCGGCGCTGCATCCGGACAAAGTGCGCAACCTCGTCACCATGGTCACGCCGGTCGACTTCCAGACGGAAGACAACATGCTCGCCCACTGGATCCGCAACATCGACGTTGACCTGCTGGTGGACAGCATGGGCAACATTCCGGGCGACCTGATGAACTGGACGTTCCTCAACCTCAAGCCCTACCGCCTGATCGCGCAGAAATACATCGACATGGTCGACATCCTCGACAACCCGCAGCAGGTGCACAACTTCATGTACATGGAGAAGTGGATCTTCGATTCACCCGATCAGGCGGGCGAGGCCTACCGCCAGTTCGTGAAAGAATTCTACCAGCAGAACGGGCTGATCAAGGGCACGGTCATGCTGGGCGGGGAGCGTGTCGATCTCGGCGACATCAAATGCCCCGTGCTCAACGTCTATGCGCAGGACGACCACCTCGTGCCGCCCTCGGCCTCGAAGCCGCTAAAGGACTACGTCGGCACGAAGGATTATACCGAACTGTCGTTCCGCGGCGGGCATATCGGCATTTACGTGTCGTCGAGCGCGCAGCGCGAAGTGCCGCCGTCGATCGGCAAGTGGCTGAACAAGCGCGGCTAATCCGTGAGGGCGGAGAAAAGGCCTTCATCCATGTTCTTCAGGTCTTCCGCGTGAAGTCTTAAAGTCTCTGCGCGTTTGACGGCGCGCGTGATCGCGCAATTGTCGATATGGCTCGTGCGGGTGGAATGGGCAAGGAGGCGCATCAGCTCTTTTTCCTGCAGATCGGGGTGGCTGAGCATCAGCCGCACGGTCTGGATGATATATCCGTGAGAGAAGACGACTATGAAACTTTCATCCCGCTGTTGCAGCTTTTCCAGCGCCGTGCGCACGCGCCCCGTCATGGCGGAGAATGATTCCGCGCCCGCGCCGTCCACGAAGTCGGGGTTGCCCTGTTCCCAGAAATCCTGCATGACGGGAATGCGTTCCGTCCAGGTGCGGTTGATGTAGTTTGCGTCCCCCAGCGCCGAAAACTCCTGCAAGTCCCAAATCTCGTGCGGGGTTTGGGGAAAACGCCGCTGCAGCGGCGCGGCGGTCTGCTGCGTGCGGATATAAGGCGTGACGATAATCAGCCCCGGCGCGCGCGGAATTTTTTCGCTGACGGCCTCAGCCTGCTCATGCCCCAGTGCCGTCAGTTGCGTCGAGAACTTGTCCTTGGAAATTTCCCCCGCATTGGTCGTGCTCTCGCCGTGACGGATAAACCAGATTTCCTTTTCGGTATCCGGCATTATTTCGTCCCGAAAATCCTGTCGCCCGCGTCGCCGATGCCGGGCAGGATATAGCCGTGGTCATTGAGCTCGCGGTCGATGGCGGCGGTGTAGATGTGCACGTCGGGGTGCGCTGCATGGAAGGTTTTGATGCCCACGGGCGCGGCGATCAGGCAGAGAAAACGGATGTCGGTCGCGCCTGTCGCCTTGACATGATTGACGGCGGCGACGGCTGAATGGCCGGTCGCCAGCATCGGGTCGACGGCAAGCACGATGCGGTTCGCCATGTCGTCGGGGAATTTTTTGTAGTATTCGACGGCTTCGAGCGTCTTGGGGTCGCGGTAAAGGCCGATGTGGCCGACGCGCGCGGCGGGCACCAGCTCCAGCAGCCCGTCCACGAAGCCGAGCCCGGCGCGGAGGATGGGAACGATGCAGAGCTTCTTGCCGGAGAGGACGCGCGCTTTCATCTTTTCGAGCGGCGTTTCGATCTCGACCTCTTCGGTCGGCAGGTCGCGCATCAGCTCGTAGCCCATGAGCATGGAGATTTCGCGCAGGAGCGTGCGGAAGTCCTGGGTCGAGGTGCCCTTCGCGCGCATCATGGCAAGCTTGTGCCGGATCAGCGGGTGGTCGATCAGGGTCGTATTGTCGGGCATATCTTTTCTCCTTCCGCCGCCCCGTTATATGCTATATTGCGTCATGACGGAAGACAAAAATATTCACCATTACGCGCTGACGGCGGAAGACCTGCAAGCCCGCGTGCTTTTCAAGGACAAGCTGATTCTCGTCGTCAACAAGCCGGCGGGGATACCGGTGCATCCGGGGCCGCGCAAATATCCGAGCCTTGAAGATTATTTCGGCGCGTTGAAATTTGAATTGCCCCATGCGCCATGGCTCGCGCACCGGCTCGACCGCGACACCTCCGGCTGCCTTATCCTCGGGCGGCAGAAAAAGGCGCTTCGCCGTCTCGGCAAGCTTTTTGAAAGCGGTGACATTTCCAAGACTTACTGGGCCATCGTCCATGGCGGCCCCCAGGAAGACGAAGGGCTGATCGACGGCTGGCTTGAAAAAGTGAAGACGCCCCAAGGCTGGTACATGCGGGTTTGCGGCGAAAAAGAAGCCGCCCAGCGCGCCGTCACGGCGTGGAAAGTCGTGAAACGCGCGGCTGATTTCAGTTTTCTTGAATTGAAACCTGAAACCGGCCGCACGCACCAGATCCGCGTGCATTGCCAGTCTTTGGGCTGCCCCGTGATCGGCGACTGGGTATACGGCCCGCCCGCGAAAGAAGGCGAAACGCTGCCGCTGCTTCACCTGCACGCCCGCGCGATAGAAATCCCTTTATATGAAGGCCAGCCGCCGCTGGTGATAGAAGCGCCCGTGCCGCCGCATATGGCGGCGTCTATTTCGTGATGAAGGCCAGAAATTTGCGGAAGCTCAGTCCCTGCACGAGAATCGAGAACAGCACGACGACATAAGTGACCGGCAGGATGATGCCTTTCTCCGGCCCGTCGGGAAGCGAGAGCGCCATGGCGATGGAAAGCCCGCCGCGCAACCCCCCCCAGACGAGCAGCGGGATCGTGCCCTTCTCGAACTGTTGCTGCAGGCTCATCAGGCCGATGGGGATGCTGACGCTGACAAGGCGGCCGAGCAGCATCGCGCCGACGGCGATGCCGCCGAGCAGCAGGTGCTGTCCGGTGATGGTGATGACGATCAGCTCGAACCCGATCAGCATGAACAGCACGGCGTTGAAGATTTCGTCGAGCAGCTCCCAGAAAATATCGACCCGCTCGCGGTCCTGCCCGCGCTTGCCGTTTTTCGGGATGCTGTTGCCGACGGTCAGCCCCGCCGCCACCATGCAGATCGGCGCTGAAACATGCAGAAATTCCGCCAGCGTGGTGCCGCCGGTGACGAGCGCGAGGGTCAGCAGCGCTTCGACCTTATAATCGTCGAGGCGCTGCAGCAGGGATTCCGTCACCCAGCCGATGAGGAAGCCGAGCGCGAGCCCGCCGAGGGATTGCTGCGCGAGCAGGATGGCGATGGCCCGGGGGTCGAGCGCCTGCTCGCCGCTGGCGATGCCAAGGAGGGTGAGGAAGATGACGACACCGACGCCGTCGTTGAACAGGCTCTCGCTGCCGATCTTGGCGTAGAGCTTTTTCGACAGCCCCGCATCCTTCATGATGGCGAGCACGGCGATCGGGTCGGTCGGCGAGATCAGCGCGCCGAACAACAGGGCATAAATATAAGGCAGGGCGATGCCGAGCCATTGCGCGCCCGCCCACACCAGCGTGCCGGTGATGAGCGTCGCCATGAGCACGCCCGCCGTCGCCAGCACCGCGACCGGCGTGCCGACGGATTTGAGGTCGTCGAGGCTGATTTGCAATGCGCCGGCGAAAAGCAGGAACGACAGCATGCCGTGGAGCAGCACTTCCGAGAAATTGATGCCGCCGATGGCGGCCTTGACCGGCATGATGTCGAAGAGGCCCAGCTTGTAGAGAATGAGCGCGCCTAAAGAAAGGATCAGCGCGAAAGTCATGTGGCCGATCGTCGCGGGCAGGCGGAAATACTGGTGGTTGATGGTGCCGCCGACGGCGACGAAGATCAAAAGCAGAGCGATGATCTGGAAGGGAGTCATTTATCGGCCTTTCATGAGGGCGGCAAGCTTGAGGGCGATCCGGCGTTCGGCGCCCCCGAACGCCGCGGCAAAGGCGGATTGCAGGGCATCGAGTGTGTCGGCGGC
>JAGXAX010000064.1 GCA_018971405.1 Alphaproteobacteria bacterium
TGGTCGACGACATCCAGTTCATCTGCGGCAAGGAGGCGACGCAGGAAGAGTTCTTCCACACCTTCAACGCGCTCGCCGACCAGAACAAGCAGATCATCGTTTCGGCCGACCGCCCCCCCGCCGATCTTGACGGGCTGGATGAACGCCTGCGCTCGCGCCTCGGCGGCGGCCTTGCGGTCGATTTCAAGCCCGCGGCCTATGAGCTGCGTCTCGGCATCCTCGAGCGGAAGTGCGCGATGATGAAGCGCGACGTGCCGCGCGACGTTCTCGCTTTTCTTGCGCAAAAAGTCTCCTCCAATATCCGCGAGCTCGAAGGCGCGCTCAACCGCCTTATCGCCCACACGGAACTGACGGAGCGGCCGCTCACGGTCGGCGCAGCGGGCGACCTGCTCGCCGACATCCTGCGGACATGCGACCGCCGCGTGTCGGTCGAGGACATCCAGAAAAAGGTGGCCGAGCATTATAACATCCGCCCCGGCGACATGCATTCGCCGCGCCGTGCCCGGGCCGTTGCAAGGCCGCGCCAGATCGCCATGTATCTCGCCAAGGTCATGACCGAGCATTCCCTGCCGGAGATCGGTCGCAGGTTCGGCGGGCGCGACCACACCACCATCATGCACGGCGTCCGCCGCATCGAGGAGCTGATCGCCGCGGACGGCGCGCTGCGCGAGGACGTCGAGCGCCTGAAGCGCGCAATCGCGGGATAAGGCGCGCCCGCCCGCAGGGTGCGGGCGGTTTTAAATCAATTTCAGTCAGGAAATTCCGCCGGGCCCTTGAGGCATGCGCGTTGCGCCCTGTGCCGGGCCCTTCGCGGGAACGGAGACAGGTTCCGGCGGGCGCGGCCGGAAATCTTTAACCTGAAAAAACGAAACCTCAGGCCGCGGCTTTTTGCGCGCTTTGCCGCGCGCCCGCGAGATAATCCGCCACATGGCGGGCGAGCGTCTCGGTTTCGCCATCGTTGTTGAAGAAGTGGCCGGCGCCGGGAACGATGCGGTAATCCACGCCCGCGGGGCCGCGCTGCTCGCGCAGCTTCTCGACCAGCTTGTTGACGCTCTCGATGTTCACGACCTGGTCCTGGTCGCCCTGCACGATCATGCCTTCGTTGGGGCAGGGGGCGAGGAAGTTGAAATCATAGATATTGGCGGGCGGGGAGATGGAGACGTAGCCGTGGATCTCGGGGCGGCGCATCAGCAGCTGCATGCCGATCCACGCGCCGAAGGAGAAGCCCGCCACCCAGACGGCCGAGGACGTCGGGTTGACGCTTTGCAGCCAGTCGAGCGCGGCGGCGGCGTCCGACAGTTCGCCCTCGCCGTAGGAGAACGCGCCCTGCGAGCGGCCGACGCCGCGGAAGTTGAAGCGCAGGGTCGCGAAACCCTGTTCGGCGAAAGTCTGGAAGAGCGTGTAGGAAATCTTGTTGTTCATCGTCCCGCCGCGCTGCGGGTTCGGGTGGAGGATCAGCGCGATCGGCGCGCCGGAGGTTTTGCTATGTTTGTAACGGCCTTCAAGTCTGCCGGCAGGGCCGGTAATCATGATCTCGGGCATATAAATCGCAAGCCTTTCGTTGAACGTTTCAGTGACGGCGTTTTCAACTTTTTAAGTTGATTTCGCGGCTGGATGAACGTAAAAACTATACATAACGGACGGGCGAACGCAAGAAAAATGTTGTTTTTATAAGTAAAAACAGTATCTTGGAGTCTGTTTCTCATATAAAAAGCGGGTGCGAAAACCGCCGTTTCGAGGCAAAAATGACGCCAGAACCGATATACCTCGACCACAACGCCACGACGCCGCCGAAACCCGCGGTGATCGAGGCGATGCGCCCGCTGCTGGCGGTTGCGGGCAACGCCTCGGCGACGCACAGGGCGGGCCGCGCGGCGCGGGCCGCGGTCGAGCGGGCGCGGGCGCAGGTCGCCCTGTGCGTGAACGCGGGGCCGCAGGCGGTGGCCGTCTTTACTTCCGGCGCGACGGAGGCGAACAATCTCGCGCTCAAAGGCTGCGGATGCGAACGTGTCCTTGTCTCGGCGACCGAGCATGCTTCCGTCCTGCAGGCGCGGGGGGACGCGGAAACCGTCCCCGTTTTGCCGGACGGCCTGATCGATCTCGTCGCGCTCGACAGGATGCTGGAGGGCAATACCCGCCAGACGCTGCTCTCCGTCATGCTGGTCAACAACGAAACCGGCGTCATCCAGCCGGTCGATAAAGTCATGGAGATCGCGCGGAAGCGCGGCGCGCTCCTTCATTGCGACGCGGCGCAGGCGCTCGGGCGCGTGCCGGTCGATATACAGAAGCTCGGCGTCGATTACATGACGCTCTCGTCGCACAAAATCGGCGGGCCGCAGGGCGCGGGCTGCCTCGTGATGGCGAACTGCGTTTCCGTGGCGCCGCAAATTTCCGGCGGCGGGCAGGAAAAAAACATGCGCGCCGGTACGGAGAACATTGCCGCCATCGCGGGCTTCGGCCTTGCGGCGGAGCTGGCGGTGCAGGACATGGCGGAATACCGGAAGCTGGCCGTTTTGCGCGACCGCGTCGAGGCGGCATTGAAAAAGATTGCGCCCGCCGTCACCGTGTTCGGAGAAGATGCGCCGCGCGTCGCAAACACCTCGATGTTCGCGCTGCCGGGGCTTGCCGCCGACACGCAGATGATCGCGCTCGATCTTGCGGGCATATGCGTGAGCAACGGCTCCGCCTGCGGCTCCGGCACGGTCAAGGCTTCGCACGTGCTGAAGGCGATGGGCGCGGAGGAAGGGGTTGCGTCTTGCGCGCTGCGCGTCAGCTTCGGCTGGAACTCGACGGCGGCGGACGCGGACGCATTTATTCAAAAATGGGCAGAAATCCATCAACGCACGCAAAGGAGGGCCTCGCATGGCTAAAATTTTCGCCATCTACATCGGCGGATCGGCCGAAAAATCCCTGATCGAACTGCACGACGTGCGCTTCGTCATCGCCGACACGATCGAGGAGACCTACCCGCGGTTGCGGGAAAGCTGGTGGGGCAGGCCGGAAAGCCTGCATATCGACTGCTGGGGCGCGCTGAACGGCGCCGACGGGCATAACATCGCGCTCAAAACCGAGCCGCCGGAAAATCAGCTCCGGCTTTACTTCGTCAACCTCGGCGGCTACGACCCGGAAGACTTCACCGAGCTGCACAAAAACGTCTTCGTCGTCGCGGAGAACGAGTCGAAAGCCAAGGTCAGGGCGCTGAAGAAAATCCTCGACTGGAAATCGCACCACAAGGACTACCTGCACGACGTGGAGAATGTCTTCAGCCTCGAGGAGATCGCGCGGGAAAAATCGCTTTACATCCATCTCGAGGAAACCGCCGATCCCCCGCCCTTCGCCTTCAAATACGGCTATCACCCCATCGGCAAGAAGGCGGCCTGAATACCATGCCCAAAATGACGTTCATCGAGAAAGACGGACGCGCGCTGGAAGTGGACGCCCCTTCGGGATTGTCCGTCATGGAGGTTTCGCACAAGCACGGCGTGGACATCGAGGGGGCCTGCGGCGGGTGCCTGTCCTGCGCCACCTGCCACGTCATCGTGCGGCCCGACTGGTACGAAAAGCTCGCGGAGAAAAAAGAAGAGGAAGAGGACATGCTCGACCTCGCCTTCGACCTCAAGAAGACCTCGCGCCTCGGCTGCCAGATTCTGATGAGCGAGGCGCTGGACGGGCTGGTCGTCGCGCTGCCCGGCGCGAAAGCGCCGTGGGACGAATAGTCGCGAAAGCGCCGTGGGACGAATAATTGTGAAAGCGCTGCGGGGCAGGCCTTACCCCGCCAGCAATCCCTTCTCGATCGCCTGGCTCATGCGGCGGACGAACTCCGTCGGGTTCTTGAGCGGTTCGCCTTCGAGGATCTTCGCCTGATCGAGCAGCAGGAAGGCGGTGTCCTTCAATAATTCATCATTGGCGGAGAGCCTCTCCATCTTCCTGATCACCGGATGCCGCGCGTTGATTTCGAGGATGTGCTTGTGCTTGGCGTCATAGTCCTGCGTGCGCTTCAGCAGCCGCTGCATACGGATGTCGACGTCGCTTTCCGGCGCGACGAGGCAGACGGGGCTGTCCACCAGCCGTTCGGAGAGCGTGACGTCGCGGACCTCGTCCTTCAAAATCTCTTTGAGCCGCTCAAGCAGCGGCGTGGCCGCGGCGGCGGATTTTTCCCGTTCGGCGTCCTCTTCTTTTTTGCTTTCGCTTTTGACCTTCGGGAGTTCCGCCGCGCCGCGGGTGATGGACTTGAATTTCCTGCCTTCATAATCGTTCTGCATCGGCAGCCAGAACTCGTCGATGGTGTCGGTCATGAACAGCACCTCGATGCCCTTGTCGCGGAAGGCCTCTAGCTGCGGGCTGTTTTTCGCCGCTTGCGGGTCGTTCGCGGAAAGGTAGTAGATATGCTCCTGTCCTTCCTTCATGCGGCCGATGTAGCCGTCGAGCGAGACGAGCGTTTCGCCATGCGTGGAATAAAAGCGCGCGACTTTGCAGAGCTGCGCGCGGTGCGCGTGGGCGTCGTAGAGCCCTTCCTTCACCACCGGCCCGAACAGCGACCAGAATTCGAAGAACTCGCCCGGATGCTTCTCGGCCTTCTCCTGCAGCGCGTCGAGGACTTTTTTGGTGATGGCGGAGCTCATCTTCGCCACCATCGGGCTCGATTGCAGCATTTCGCGGCTGATGTTGAGCGGCAGGTCTTCACTGTCCACCACGCCCTTGAGGAAGCGCAGGAACGGCGGGATCAGGCCGTCGAGGCCCTCGGTGATGAAGACGCGCTTGACGTAGAGCTTGACGCCGTGCGGGCGGCGCGGGTCGTAGAGGTCGAAGGGCTTCATCTGCGGCACGAACAGCAGGCTCGTGTATTCGAACGCGCCTTCGGCCCGCCAGTGCAGCGTCAGCCACGGCTCGTCGATCTGCATCGCGCCGGAGACATGGTGATAGAATTCCTTATATTGCTCTTTGGTGATGTCGGATTTCGGGCGCATCCACAGGGCGGAGCCGGCGTTGACCGTCACGCCGGAAACGGCGATCGTGAAGCCGATATGGTCGGAATATTTCTTGACGATCTGCTTCAGGCGGTCTTCGAGCAGGAATTCGGAGGCATCGTCCTTCAGGTGCAGGGTGATCTCCGTGCCACGGGTGTCCTTGACGCGCTCGGCGAGCGCATAGCCGCTCTTGCCGTCCGATTCCCACTGCCAGGCCTCTTGCGCGCCCGCCTTGCGGCTTGAGACCGTCACCTTGTCCGCCACCATGAAGGCCGCGTAAAAGCCGACGCCGAACTGGCCGATGAGGTTCATGTCCTTCTTGCCGTCGCCCATGCCCGCCAGCGCCTCGCGCGTGCCGGATTTGGCGATCGTGCCGAGGTTGTTCGCCAGTTCTTCCCGCGTCATGCCGATGCCGTTGTCGGAAACGGCGAGCGTGCGCGCCTGCGCGTCGAAGGCGATGGAGATTTTGAGGTCGGGGTCGCTTTCGAGCAGTTGCGGCGCGGCGATCGCGGCATAGCGCAGGCGGTCGAGCGCGTCGGCGGCGTTGGAGACCAGTTCGCGCAGGAAGATTTCGCGATCAGTGTAGAGCGCGTGCGTGACGATGTCGAGCAGGCGCCCGACCTCGGCCTGGAATTGATGCTGTTCGGACATGAGCCCTCCTTTAGAAATCAAACTGCCTTAAAAGGCCGTGAAGCGGCGGATGACGGCTATGACTATAATCGTTTAAAGGGAGGTAATTTTCAAGATGGACGAAAATATGTTCTACGAATTTAACCCCGGAAAGTTCTAAAATTGCAATAAAGGCGAGCAGAAATGGGAAAAGATATTCGGAGAAGGCGCTTCTGCGGATCAAAAGGTAATAGCCGCAAGCGATTCTTTTTTTAAGGAGTTCCCATCCGTTTAAAACGGCTTCCACCTCATTTTTTGATGTGGCATACAGTTTCCCTGCGGTATCAAGATTGAGGGGAAATTTATACGTCCAGGACAGCCATTTTCTATCGCAGGGGTTGTTCTGGACGAGGGCTTCAAGTTTCTTGTCAATGAGATTTAATTGAAGAGGGTCATTCGTGGCCTCTTTTTCTGCGCTGATCTTCTCCTTTGCTTTTTGGAAGGCAAAATCGTTTATTTTATCCGCTAAATAGTCACTGCCTTGATTGAAGAGCAATTGCCAAGCCAAGGTATCTCCGAATCCCCCGCAATAACGCCACAAAAAATAAACGAGCAGCGCGAACATCATCGGCGGGAGGGCCGCCGGATTGCCGATCCGGAATTGCGTGCCCAGGGCATCCATGCCGCCGATGTGCAGTTTCCCCGCCTTAAAGGCGATGATGAGGAAACTCATGATGATGAGATTGCGCCTTTGGCGGACAAAGGCGTCCTTTGGGCTATTACCGCTCGACATCGGGGGAAAGTTTTCCGCCATTTCAAAGTCAGGGGTTCAGGCGCGCCACCGTCCAGCCGTCGCCGTCCTTGCGGCTGAACAGGAAACGGTCGTGCAGGCGGCCTTTGCCTTCCTGCCAGAACTCGATCTTCTGCGGCGTGACGCAAAACCCGACCCAGTGCGGCGGGCGCGGCACTTCGCCGCCCTCGAATTTCTTCTCGAACTCCGCGACGCGGTCCTCCAGCTCCTTGCGGCTGGAGAGCGGGCGCGACTGCTGGCTCGCCCAGGCGCCGAGGCGGCTCAAATAGTGCCGCGTCTTGAAGTACGTGTCCACCAGCGGCGCGGGCATCAGCGCGGCCTTGCCCTCGACCCGCACCTGCCGTGTCTGCGTTTTCCAGTGGAAGCACAGCGCGACGTTGGGGTTATTGGTGAGTTCGCCGCCCTTACGGCTTTCCATATTCGTATAAAAACAGAACCCGTCCTCATCGACCCGTTTCAGCAAAACCATGCGGACGGAAGGCTTTCCGTCCTTGCTGACGGTGGCCAGCGACATGGCGTCAGGGTCGGAGATCTCGGTCTTGTAGGCCTCCGCCATCCACTTTTTAAATAATTCGATCGGGTTTTCCTGCGGGCTGATTTCCATGGTTTCTTCGTGAACCTTGCAAAAAATTGTGGTCAAGTTTGTGTTGCCGTTAACGTGACTTGTGTTTAGATATATCAAGATGAAATTAAGAAATCCATAGGATGATCGGTTATTTCTTTAATCAGAGAAAGGTAAAAATATGAAAATGAAGATTATCGTCCTCGCCGCCGTGTCCGCGCTCACGCTGTCCGGCTGCGCGCAAAACGGCGAGCAGAACTCCTGGGGCATGGGCACCAAGCAGACCGTCGGCACCGCGGGCGGCGCGATTCTCGGCGGCTTCCTCGGCTCCAAGGTCGGCCATGGCGGCGGCCAGCTCTGGGCGACGGGCGCGGGCGCGCTGCTCGGCGCTTTCGCGGGCAGCGAGATCGGCAAGTCGCTCGACAAGGCCGACATGGCTTATCACGAGCAGGCCGTGCAGCAGGCCTATACGGCGCCTTTGAACCAGACGATCAGCTGGAACAACCCGCAGTCCGGCCACAGCGGCTCGATCACGCCGGTCCGCGAAGGCACGCAGGCCTCGACCGGCGACACCTGCCGCGAGTTCAAGCAGGCGATCATGATCGACGGCCAGGCGCAGACCGCGGTCAGCACCGCCTGCCGCAATCCGGACGGAACCTGGACAGTCGAACACTGACCGTGCCGGCGCCGGCCGCGCGCTTAATCGTTCTAAAAGAGCGGCTGAAAAAAACGGCTCCGGA
>JAGXAX010000065.1 GCA_018971405.1 Alphaproteobacteria bacterium
TTCCCATGTCATGCGGCCGCCCGCGCCGTTGTCCAGTGCGTCCGCGGCAAAGAAAATCGTGAAGGGCATATGGGCCTTTTCCAGCAGCGGCACGGCCTTCGCAAGCGTGCTCTGGTAGGCGCCGTCGAACGTGAGGCCGACCGTGCGCGGCGGCAGGGGGGCACCGCTTCTCACGGCGCTGACGATCTGCGCCAGAGGCAGGACGTTGTAATCGCCCTTTTCAAGCTCGTTGACATGTTCCCTGAACTGGTCGAGCGATATGTCGCCCGGCGACGAAGAATCCTCGCTGATGTGCTGGTAGACGAAGATCACGGCCGCGCTTTTGTCGGCGGGGATCGTCGCCGCGGCCCGCCGCGGCGCGAGCATTGCGCAGGCGAAAATAGCCCCTGTAATGGCCCAGCGTAAATGTGTATACTCGCGTTTCATCGGAAGGAACATATCATGGCGGATGGCATATTGACAGAGCAAGCGACGCGGCAGCTTTTCACCGAGGCGCGCACCCATAACGCGTGGCTGGACAGGCCGGTCAGCGATGAAATCCTCAAAAAGGCCTACGATCTGGCCAAATTCGGCCCGACCAGCGCCAACTGCTCGCCCTTGCGGGTCGTTTTCGTCAGGTCGCAGGAGGCCAAGGCGCGGCTGAAGCCCTGCCTTGCCGAGGGCAATATTGAAAAAACCATGGCCGCGCCCGTCACGGCGCTGCTGGGCATGGATATGAAATTCTACGACCATCTGCCGAAGCTGTTCCCGCAGGCGGATGCAAGAGCGTGGTTCACCGGAAACGACGCTGTGATCGCGGACACGGCGTTCCGCAATAGCAGCCTGCAGGCGGCCTACTTCATCATCGCCGCGCGCGCCTGCGGTCTCGATTGCGGGCCGATGTCGGGTTTTGACAAGGCGAAAGCGGATGAAACCTTTTTCAAAGGCACGTCCTTCAAATCGAATTTCCTGTGCAACATCGGCTATGGCGACAAGACGAAACTCCATCCCCGCAATCCGCGCTTCGCGTTCGAGGACGTTTGCCAAATTCTCTGAAATGTTCCGCCGCGCCTGCGGCAAAGTGTCTCGCCGTCAATACGGCGACGAAAACGCTTTCCCTCGCGCTGGTGGATGGCGCGGAAGTCCTGCATTTTTACGAGACGGCGGAAACGCGCGATCAGGGCAACCTGCTTTTAAACCATATCCGCAAGGCGCTGGACGAAAACGGCCTCGGCTTTGCCGACCTTGACGTTCTGGCCGTGGTGACGGGGCCGGGAAGCTTTACGGGCATCCGCATCGGCCTTGCGACGATGCGCGGCATCGCGCTGGCTGCCGAAAAGCCGCTGCTCGGCTTTTCCAGCTTCGACATGTTCGCCGCGCGGGAGCCGGATGCCGTCAATATCATCGCCGTAGAGTCGTGGCGCGAGGAGCTTTATTTCGCGGTCATGGACGAAGAGGGGTATCCGCTGATCGCCTGCGGCAACGAAGCGCCGGAAACCTTTCTGGAGCGTTTCAGGCGCGAACTGCCGGGGAACCACCCCATACGCCTGTCCGGCGACGCGGCGGGAGCATTGGCGGCTTTATTGCCCGATGCTGTCTTGGCGGAGGAAGAGGGGAATGCCGCAAGCGTCGCGCGTCTGGCGCTGGAGAGATTCTGCATCGCAGGAGGCGACTATCCGCTGCCGGTTCCTTATTATTTGCGCGCGGCGGATGTCACGATTTCCACGAAGCCTGTCCGGACGCTGAGAGGGCAATAGGCTCGAGTATTGATAATGTATACCTTCAGAAAATAAATTTATACTATTGATATAATTATATATTTTTTAATCCCAATAAAATCATATTGAATATATGTAAAATTTTATGCTAATATGAAATTATAGTCGCCGGGTGCTCTGAGCCCGGCATGATACTCTTCAATGATCCATTCCTTACAAAAAAAGGCTCGGCAGTATGCCGGGTCTTTTTTTTACCGTTTCTGATCCGGCGCGGGACGTTCCAGCAGGGCATCGCGCCTGAAGCGGAACAGGGCGGCAGGGCGGCCGCCGGCGTGAGCGGATTTCTTGCCAGCGATTTCCTCGACCATGCCGGAACTTTCCACCAGACGGCGGAAATTCTGCTTGTGCACGGCATGACCGGAAATGGCTTCCACGGTCTTTTGCAATTCAAGCAAAGTGAACTCTTCCGGCATTAATTCAAACACAACAGGGCGATATTTCAACTTTCCTCTGAGGCGGCTCATAGCTGTGGCGAGGATGCGGCGGTGGTCGTATAGCATCGACCGCCCTGGCACAAGGGCAGTATTGCTTTCGAGGTTTTTGTCGCGAACCGCCTCATGAACCAGCCGCGCTTCATAAAGCAGTTCATAACGATCAAGGACTTTCTCGTCATCCCAGTCGCTGGCTTTGGCTCCGAAGCAGAGAGCGGCGCGCGCACGCCTGCGGGATTTTTCCTCTTTGGCGGCGGCATCGTCGATCCAGCGGGCAAGGCCGGGCGCGATGGCGGCGTCGATAACCGGAGGGCACCCTTGCCGCCAGTCCTCCCACGGGAAATAGTCATACCAGCCGCCCCAGAAGACTTTTTCCGACGTGCGGATCTTTTCCTGATGGGTGAGGGCGAGGTAGCCGATCGAGACGACGCGCTGTTCGTCGTCTTTTTGCCCCGCGTAACGGCCGCGGTTGCCGAAGGTATAGAGCTGTTCGACATATCCCGGCGCGATCGGCGTCTGGCTTCTGACCCAGGTGCGCAGGCCTTGTTCGAGCGTCGGGTGGGTCTCCGGATCGAAGGGGCCGAAGGGCAGCGCGTCGCCTTCCTCGTCCGCGGGCACGATGCCGACGGAGAGCGCGTGCTCCGCGCCGCGGACGATGAACACGCGCGGCATCATGCGGTCGACGGAGACGATCACGGCGGACAGGCCGATGATGACGCCGGATTGCCGGGCGGAGCTGCCAGCCGCGCCGGCGTTTCGTTTGTCGGTTTTCATGGTTCCTATTGGTAGGGCTTGAGGGATTCCAGCGCCGTGTTCAGCGCGTCGAGCGACGCGACGTTGCCGGCCTTTTGCGCCGCGATGTAGGAGTCGGAAAGCCCCATGTTTTTATAGATCCTGTCGGGGATGTCCTGCTTGACGCGCAGTCCCGCCGCGAGGGAGGACAAGTATTTATAGGCCTTCCGCGCGTTCTGTAGCCGCTGCGCGTTCGAGAGGTGCGCGTCGTTGATGGTCGAGATCGATTGCCGGATAGCCTGCTGGGTCGCGAATTCCATGTCCGGCATGCCGCCGATCTGGTTTGGCTTCAGCGTGCTGAAATTGGCCGTGACCCGCTGCACCGGCGGTGCGTTGGCGAGAACCCGCGCGATATCGATATGTTCAGGCGCCGCTTGCGGCAGCGCCTGGTCGAAGGGCGATGGGGCGACGGCGGTTTGCTGTTGCTGCGTGGCGGCGGGAGCGGACGTCTGTCCGCCCGCCGGAACCATACCCGGGATCAGTCCGGCATATCCTGGGTTGGCGGGCGTTGCGGCTTCCGTATTGTCCGGTGTCGCGGTCGTGCCGGAATCCGTGTCGCCGGCGGGGGCGATCAGGCCACCGTAGCCGCCGCTGTCGCCGGCATGCGCGGCCAGCGCCGGCCATGCCGCGCCGCCCGCCGCCACCACGGCGGCGAACAGATACCCGCGGAATGTCTTCATCTCCGGCATAAAAACACTGTTCCTCTTATTGGATCCTTCTTTTTATGATATCATAAATCATCGCTTTCCGCTTGTCGAGTTATAACCCTTTGAAAAATTTAATGTAATGCCAGAGTCTGTTTTGCAGCTTTCTGTTCGTGAAATCCTTGCGCTCTATCAGCGCCGCGAGCTCTCGCCGGTCGAGATGATGGAAGTTTGTCTCAAGCAGATCCTTAAATACAACCCGATGCTGAACGCCTTTGCCTTTCTGGACGAGAAGCATGCGTTGCATCAGGCGAAAGGGGCGGAAAGACGCTGGAAGCGTGACGCTCCAGCGGGCCTTCTCGACGGCATTCCCGTCACGATCAAGGACTGGTTCCATCATAAAGGCTGGCCGACGCGCTACGGCTCTTTGGCGTCGAGCCAGATCGCCCAGAATGAGGACAGCCCGCCTGTGGCACGGCTTCGTGAGCAGGGCGCAATCTTTCTCGGCAAGACGACGTTGCCGGAATACGGCCATAAAGGCGTGACGCACAGCCCTCTCACGGGCATCACGCGCAATCCGTGGAACAGGGAGCGGACATCCGGAGGCTCTTCCGGCGGCGCGGCGGTCGCCGCCGTGACGGGCATGGGGCTTTTGCATCTTGGCTCGGACGCGGGCGGTTCGATCCGCATTCCGGCCAGCTTCAGCGGTGCTTTCGGCTTCAAGCCCAGTCCCGGTCTTGTGCCGAACTGGCCGCCGAGTTTGTTTTCGACGCTTTCATCCACCGGGCCGCTGGCGCGCTGCGTCGATGACGCGGCGCTGATGCTGGATGTCGTGACGCAACCCGACGCGCGTGACTGGTTCGCGCTGCCTTTTCCTTCTCCGAATTTCTCCGCCGCGCTTAAAAAACCTCTGCCGAAATTGCGCATCGCCTACGCAACGTCCATCAACGGCATCACCCCGACGCCGGAGGTGACGGACGTTCTCAAAAAAGTCCGCCCTTTGCTGGATGCTTTGGGAAAAGTGGAAGAGATAACGCTGACGGTGCCGCATCTCGTCGATGTTTTCAACAAGCACTGGAGCGCGGTCGCTTCGTGGAGCGCGGCGCAGTTCGGCGCGCGGGAGAAAAAGAAGCTTGATCCGCGCTTCCTGCACTGGGCGGCGCAGGGGGACGCCCTGCCGCTGCACGATTATTTGCAGGCCGAGCGCGACCGCATGACGATCGGCGAATATTTCAAGTCTCTTCTGGATACGCATGACATTCTCGTGACTCCGACGACGGCGATGACGGCTTTCGAGGCGGGCGCCGACATGCCGGTGCTGGCGAACGGCAGGAAGTGGGATGACTGGACGCCGTTCACCTATCCCGCCAATCTGGCGCGCCTGCCCGCCGCGTCGCTGCCCGCGGGGCTGGACAAAAACGGACTGCCCGTCGGTTTGCAGGTCATGGGCGGATATTTGAAAGATGCGCTGGTTCTTCAGGCGTGCAAAAAGCTGGAGGAAACGCTGGCGTTCACCCCATGGACGCTTTCAGCTTCGCCAGACACGCCGCCCGGTCGGGCCTGAAGTCCTCGCCGATCCACCACGTTTCGATCCATCCCAGCAGCCTGCCGACTTCGGGGCCGGACTCCAGGCCCATTTTCAGGACGTCCTCGCCGCGCAGGGGGAAAGCCGGCGCGTGAAACGACGCGGCGGCGTGATAAAGCCGTTTCAGCGCGTCGGGATCGTATTCCCGCGCCCCCGCAAGCAGCAGCAGGCTTTGCGCCGTGCCGTTGCCGAATTTGTAGACGAGCTTTTTGACGTCCCGTTCGTCCATTTGCAGGGATGCTTTAGAATCGGGTGAAACCATCGTGGAGAGCTGTTCCGCCTGATCGTTGGAGAGTTTCAGCTCCGTGATGACGTGTTGCAGACCGCTGGGCGTGACTTCCAGCAGCGCGGCGAGGCGGCGCAGCGGGAAGGGCGGGCATTCGTAGCGCTTTTCAAGGTTGACGAGCCTGCCCAGCGCCTCGATATTGGTCGCTTCGGGCAGGAAATGGGTGACGATGCCGCAGTTCACCATTAGCAGCCATGCGGAGGTGCAGTTTTCCGCGGCGAGCAGCTTCAGCACTTCCTGGCGGATGCGCTCGGCGGAGAGCTTGGAGACCTGCTTCGCGTTCATCGCGCAAGCCTTCACGCCGGCCGCGTCCGGCATGCCGCGCCCAAAATGCGCGTAGAAGCGGAAGAACCTGAGGATGCGCAGCACGTCCTCATTGATGCGCTTGTCCGCATCGCCGACGAAGCGCACGACGCCGCCGCGCAGGTCGGCGATGCCGCCGAATGGATCGTAAAGGTCGCCGTCGGCCGTGGCGTAAATGGTGTTGATGGTGAAATCGCGTCGCGAGGCGTCGGTTTTCCAGTCGTCGGTGAACTTGACTTCGGCATGGCGGCCGAAGGTCAGCACGTCGAGCCGCAGCGTGGTGATCTCGAAAGGCTTTCCGTCGACGATTGCCGTAACGGTGCCGTGCTTGAGGCCGATGGGCGCATAAGCGATTTTGTGCTGTTTCAGGCGGGCGATCACGTCTTCCGGTGCGAGCGGCGTGGCGATGTCGATATCAAGCACGGGGCGGTTGGCAAGCGCGTCGCGCACGCAGCCGCCGACGAACCGCGCTTCGCCGCCGTCTTCGTTCAGGGCGGCCATGACCTTCCGCGTTTCCGGCGCGGTCATCCAGGCCTGCGGCTGCAATTTTCCGCTAAAGCTGCTGCTTTCGACGGCGTCCATAGGGGATAAAAAGTCCTTCCTGTGCTTGGGGCGTTCCCTTATAATAGGGCATTATAAACACTCTGGAAGCAAAGTGAACATTTATGTCCGTACAACCGCTTGCCGCCGAAATCAAGGGCGATCTTGAAAACAGGGTTTCCGCGCTGTCCGCGAAGCTCGCCGCGGCGCGGGAGAACGTCCATAAGGTCATCTTCGGGCAGGACGAGGCGATCGGCCTCTGCCTGACGGCGATCCTGTCGGGCGGGCATTTCCTGCTGATGGGGTTGCCGGGGCTGGGCAAGACCCGGCTGGTCGATACGCTCGGCACGGTGATGGGGTTTGAACACAAGCGTGTGCAATGCACGCCGGATTTGATGCCCGCGGACATCATCGGCTCGGAAATTCTCGGCAGCGACCGCAGTTTCCAGTTCGTCAAGGGGCCGGTGTTCTGCCAGTTGCTGATGGCGGACGAGATCAACCGCGCCAGCCCGCGCACGCAATCCGCCTTGTTGCAGGCGATGCAGGAATATCAGGTCTCCGTCGGCGGCGTGACGTATGACCTGCCGCGCCCGTTCCACGTCATGGCGACGCAGAACCCGCTGGAGCAGGAGGGCACCTATCCGCTGCCGGAGGCGCAACTCGACCGTTTCATGCTGCAAATCGACATCGGCTATCCTTCCGCCACCGCCGAGCGCCAGATGATGCTGGCGACGACCGGCGCGCGCGAAGACAAGGCCGCGCAGGTCTTCACCGCCGAAGAAATGTTGGAGGCACAGCGCCTGATCCGCCGGCTGCCCATCGGCCAGCAGGTCGTGGACGGCATATTGCAACTCGTGCAGGCGGGCAGGCCGGAACAGTCTTCGCTCGCGGCCGTGAAAAAACATGTCAGCTGGGGGCCGGGGCCGCGCGCGTCGCAGGCACTGATGCTCGCCGCCCGCGCCAAGGCCTTGCTGGAGGGGCGCCTTGCGCCGTCGCTTGACGATGTCGTTGCAATTGCGCCCGCCGTCCTGCGCCACCGCATGGCGCTGCATTTTTCGGCACGTGCCGAAGGTCTGGCGCTGGCCGATATTATCCGTCAGATCTGTATGACGATTGCCTGAAAACAGCTAATTATATTACGTTAAATAGTAATACTTTATTCAGGAAAAATATCGTTGCGTTGCGGGCATCACGGCGTAATATGAGTTCCGTTTGAAAACCAGCAACAGATGAGGGATCGTCATGGCCGACCAGAAGTACGTTTTTACCAGTGAATCCGTGGGAGAA
>JAGXAX010000066.1 GCA_018971405.1 Alphaproteobacteria bacterium
GACGATGCTACCCTGTGTTCCGGTGTTTTTTCGCGCGGCGTCATTAAACTTCATCGTCCGGTTTTATCACCCCGTTTGCTGTCGCCCAAATCACGAAATATTACGGATTATACGTTTTTTTTAGGCGCCTTTCGGCATATATATCAGACGCCTTTCGGCTCGGGCGACCCGAGATCGACCCCGCCCGCCGTCGGCACCGAGCCGGACTTGACGTTCTTCTTCAGGCCGTCGTCGTCGTCCCCGCCGCCGCGGTGGATCTTTTCGCCCTTCAGCACCAGCGGAATTTCGTCGCCGTCGAGCGTCTCGTATTCGAGCAGCGCGCGAGCCAGCGTTTCCAGCTCGTCGCGGTGGTCGGTGAGCGTCTTTTTGGCGCGTTCGTAGGCCTTCTCGACGATGCGTTTCACTTCCGCGTCGATCTTGTTGGCGGTTTCCTCCGACATGTTCTTCGACTGGCCGGCACTGTAGCCGAGGAACACTTCCTCGCGCTCGTTGCCGTAGTTGATGGGGCCCAATTGGTCGCTCATGCCCCATTCCATCACCATGCGGCGCGACATTTCCGTCGCCATCTTGATGTCGGACGACGCGCCGGTGGTCACCTTGTCGAGGCCGAAAATCAGTTCCTCGGCGATGCGCCCGCCCATGGCGACGGCGAGGTCGGCGTGGAGCTTTTCCTTGCTCATCGAAATGCGGTCGCCCTCCGGCAAACGCATGACCATGCCGAGCGCGCGGCCGCGCGGGATGATGGTGGCCTTGTGGATCGGGTCGGAGGCCGGCTCGTGCAGCGCGACGATGGCGTGGCCGCTTTCGTGATAGGCGGTGAGCTTCTTTTCGTCCTCGGTCATGGCCATCGAGCGGCGTTCCGCGCCCATCATGACCTTGTCCTTCGCGTCCTCGAGCTCCTGCATGCCGACGACGCGCTTGCCGCGCCGTGCCGCGAGCAGCGCCGCCTCGTTGACGAGGTTGGCGAGGTCCGCGCCGGAGAAGCCGGGCGTGCCGCGCGCGATGACGCGGGCGTTGACATCGTGCGCCAGCGGCACCTTGCGCATGTGGACTTTCAAAATTTTCTCGCGCCCGTTGACGTCGGGGTTGGGCACGACGACCTGCCGGTCGAAGCGGCCGGGGCGCAGGAGCGCGGGGTCGAGCACGTCGGGGCGGTTGGTCGCGGCGATGAGGATGACGCCCTCGTTGGCCTCGAAGCCGTCCATCTCGACGAGGAGCTGGTTGAGCGTCTGTTCGCGCTCGTCGTTGCCGCCGCCCAACCCCGCGCCGCGGTGACGGCCGACGGCGTCGATCTCGTCGATGAAGATGATGCAGGGCGCGTTCTTTTTGCCCTGCTCGAACATGTCGCGGACACGCGAGGCGCCGACGCCGACGAACATCTCGACGAAGTCGGAACCGGAAATGGTGAAGAACGGCACGTCGGCCTCGCCCGCGACGGAGCGCGCGAGCAGCGTCTTGCCCGTGCCGGGGGGGCCGAGCAGCAGCACGCCCTTGGGGATCTTGCCGCCGAGGCGCTGGAACTTGTGCGGGTCGCGCAGGAATTCCACCACTTCCTGCAATTCCTCTTTCGCTTCATCCACGCCGGCGACGTCGGCGAAGGTCACGCGGCCGAGCTTCTCGCCGAGCAGTTTCGCCTTGCTGCGGCCGAAGCCCATCGCCTTGTTCGAGCCGCCCTGCATCTGGCGCATGAAGAAGATCCACACGCCGATGAGCAGAAGCATCGGGAACCACGACAGGAGAATGTTGAAGAGCGAAAATGAATCGCTTTTGTCCGGCGTCGCGGAGATGCGCACGCCCTTGCCCTCGATGTGGCTGACCACGTCGGTGCCGGCGGGGATGTAGGTGACGAAGGGGCGGCCGTCGGTATAGTGGCCGTGCAGCGCGTCGTTGGTGATGACGACGTCGGAGACCTTGCGCTTGTCCACGGCGGAGATGAAATCGCTGTAGGCGACGACCGACTGGCCGGACAGGTCGGCGCGCTGCTGGCCGAAGAGGTTGAACACGCCCGCGAGCAGCAGGGCGATCACCGCCCAGAGCAGCAAATTCTTGCCGAACATGTTGTTATTGTTGTCATTTTTATCGTTGTCGTTCTGTTTTTTGTCCATGGGTGCCTCTTCTTCCCTTAATTATAAGGTGTTTTATACCAAGAATCCATGACCGTCACCTGACACAGCCTTTTCCTTAAAAAGCAGGGCGAGGAATTATCCGGCGCGGGAAGGCGTCAGGCGGAACGGCGCGCGGCACTTGTATCCGCCGGATTTTCGGGAGCGATGCGGACTTTGCCGCCTTTGACGCACCCGAGCGCGCAGCCCGCGAGCGTCCGGCCTTTGAAGTCCGGATCGAGCAGGTCGAGCCTTGCGCGTTCGGTCTTGTCGAAACCGGCGGGGTAGACTTGCGGCGCGACGGCGGCAAAAACCATGTTGAGGATGCGGCGCTGGATGTCGCGGGGGTATTCTTTCCATTTTTCGATGTCGAGCGCCGCACCTTCCGTGTCCTGCGCCACGCAGGCTTCAAAAGCCCGCGCGGCATAAAATTGCAGCGCGTCCTTCGCATCGGAGAGCTTGTGAAGCGTGCGGGCGAGGCGCTCCGGCGTCATGCCTTCGTTCGAGAGCAGTTCCTCGAAGGCGCGGAGCCTGACGCGCAGGTATTTTTCGCTTTTGTTCGAAGGGTCTTCGATCCACGCGACGCCGAAACCGGCGCAGGTGGCGCGAAGCCGCGCGCGCGAAAAGCCCAATAACGGCCGGATGATGCGGAGGCCGTCCGTTTTCCGCGCCGCCTCCATCCCCGCCAGCCCGTCGAGGCCGCTGCCGTGGGCGAGGCGCATCCAGAAGGTTTCGATTTGGTCTTCGCGGTTGTGCGCGACGGCGAGCGTTGCAATGCCGCGCTGCCGGCAGGCTTCCGCCAGAAGGGCGTAGCGCGCGTCGCGGGCGCGTTCCTGAATATGGGTTGCGGGTTTCTTGCCCTCCCATGTCAAAATCTCGTGTTCGATGCCGCGGGCGGAGAGGAGGCCATGCACGGTGCGCGCTTCCTCCGCCGCTTCCGGCCTGAGTTTGTGATCGACGGTGAAGGCGACCATTTTCACATCGTTGTTTTGCGCCCAGCCGTGGAGCAAAAGCGCGAGCGCCATGCTGTCGCCCCCGCCGGATACGGCGGCGGCAATCGTTTTTCCGGATACGGCGGCGGCGATGATATTCTCGCCGGAAACGGTTGCGGCGAGCGCGGCGGAAAATTCGTCCGGCGTGAGGGGGTGTGCTGCGGTCATAGGCCTTATGTCGCCCGAAACAGCGCGCATTTCAACTGTTTTCTGGCCTTTTCCGCCGGAAAACAGCGTTTCAGGCGCCGAAGCCGCGGGTTTTCACGCCAGCCGGCGGCGTTGGTGCAACTGCCGGCGGCGCTGCCTCCGCTTCCGCCGTTTTCCGGCGGCTGCGGGCGTTGAAGATTTCGCTCAGTTCGCCGTTCGAGACGCTCGACCGCCCCTTGTATTTGCTCCATTCATGGCCGGGGTGCTCGGCGTGGGCGAGGCCGATGCTGCCGATCGGCAGGCAGAGCGCGGCGCTGCTGACGTTCTCGAAGTTGCAGAGCGACGCGGCCACCGTGCTGTGCAGGGCCTCGTAGGCGATGCGGTTCTCGTGGGAGATGCGCAGGCCTTCCTTGTAATAGTCCTCGAAGAAATACCGGCGGCTGCGGTCGAAGCCCCACAGCTGGTTTTCCATCGAGCGGCAGCTTTCGCCGGCGCCGCCGATCAGCAGGCCGTGCTCGTTGAGCATTTTCTGCACCTGGGCGGATTCGATGTCGAGGTGCGCGTGGTCGAGGTCGGCGAAGAAGCTCTGGTCGTAGTCGCCCTGCAGCGGGATGAGGATCTTCGCCGCGTCCACCTGCAGCCAGACGACGCCGCGGTAGCCGCTGCGCCAGTCCTGCTTCGTCTCGGCGCGGCTGTAAAGCTCCTCGTCCCTGTAGGCGGGAATGCCGCAGAGGTCCTTGACATGCACGTTGGGCAGGCCGTCTTCGGCGACGGCCTCGAGGTAGGCGAGCTGCCTTTCCGTCAGGCGGCGGCTGTCGACCCACAGGTTCATGTCGGCTTTGGGGTGGCGCCGCGCGGCGGCGCGGACGTTTTCGATGTACTCTTCCGGCATCGGCATGCGGATGGAGCCGTCTTCGGGGTCGGGCTTCGCCGGCAGGTCGAGGTTGAGCCAGAGGAAGTTCACGGCCTGCTTTTTGCTCGACGACTGCCGCTGTTTTTCCTGCCGGACGGCTTCGGCGATCTCTCCGTCCTTCTGCAGCGCGTCGGAGGCGTGCCTGACCGCGCGCCAGTTCTGCCCGACAGCGGCGAGGACGGTCTCGCGGTCGTTTTTCAGCTCGTCCGAGGCGTAGCGCAGCGCCATGCCGTTGCGTTTGACGGCGCCGAGCACGACCGTGCGGTCGCCTTTGGCCTTTTCCGGCATCTGCGAGATCATGTAGACGCTGCTTTCGACGGCGGCGCGCACGATTTCGGGATCCTCTTTCAGCGCGTCGGACGCGTATTCGTATGCCCGTCCGTCCTGCCGCAGCGCGGCGAGGACGATCTCTTTGTCGCCGCGCAGCTCGCGCGACGCGAAGGAAAGCGCGCGCCAGTTCTGCGTCACGGCGGAAAGGACGATGGCCTTGTCGTTCTTTATTTCGTTCGAGGCGTAATTGAGCGCGCACCAGCTCTGCGCGAGCGCCGATGTGATGATCGCGCGGTCGGCGCGCAATTCACCGGACGCGTATTGCAGCGCGTGCCAGTCCTGCGCGATGGCGGCGCGCATGAGCTCGCCGTCGTTTTTGAATTTGGCGGGCGCGTAGTAAAGGGCGTCCCAGCTCCGCGTGACGGCGGCGAGGACGACGTCGCGGTCGTCCTTAAGCGCGTCGGAGGCGTATTTGAGCGCCTCCCCGTCCTGCGCGACGGCCGCGAGGACGATCTCCTTGTCGTTCTTCAGTTCGGGCGACGCCAAGTCGAGCGCCTGTCCGTATTTCCGGACGGCGGCGAGGACGAGGTCGCGGTCGTTTTTCTGGCTCTCGGACATGTCGCAGAGCGCCTGCCAGTTCTGCGTGATGGCGGCGAGGGCGATTTCCTTGTCGTTACGCAGCGCGTCTGAGGCGGACTCCAGCGCCCGCCCGCATTTTTGCACGGCGGCGAGGACGATTTCCCTGTCGTTTTTCAGTTCCGCGGAGGCGTAGCGCAGCGCCTGCCCGTCCTGCGCGATGGCGGCGGCGACGATCTCGCGGTCGCCGCACAGCGCCTTGGAAATGTAGGCGATCATCTGCCAGTTCTGCGCGATGGCGGCGAGGGCGATCTCGCGGTCGTTCTTCAGTTCATTGGAGGCGTAGGTGAACGCATGCCAGTACCGCGCGATGGCGGCCGTGACGATCTCCTTGTCGTTTTTCAGCGCGTCGGAGGCGAAAGAGAGCGCCGCGCCGTTCTGCCGCACGGCGGCGAGGACGATCTCGCGGTCGTCGCAGAGCGACTTGTCGGCATGTTCCAGCGCCGCGCCGTTCTGCCGCACGGCGGCGAGGACGATCTCGCGGTCGCGTTTCGCCGCGCCCTTCGCCAGTCCGAGGGCCTGCCAGTTCTGCGCCACGGCGGCGCGGATGATGCCGCAGTCGGACTTTATCGCGTCGGAAGCGTAGTGAAGCGCCTGCCAGCTCTGCGCCACGGCGGCCGTGACGACCTCGCGGTCGTCTTTCAGGGAGGGCGACGCGAACTTGAGCGCCTCCGCGTCCTGCCGCACGGCGGCCAGGACGACCTCCTTGTTGCCCTGTAGCGCGCCGGAGGCGTAATAGAGCGCCCGTCCCTGCAGCCGCACGGCGGCCAGGACGACTTCCCTGTCGTTCCGCATCTCCCTGGAGGCGCAGGCGAGCGCCCGTCCGTCCTGCCGGACGGCGGCCAGAGTGATCTCGCGGTTGTTTTTCAACGCGTCAGGCACCACGGCGAGCGCGCGCCAGTCCTTGGTGACGGTGGCGAGGGCGCGCTTGAATTCCTCGGGGTCGGGCTGCCTGCTGCTGAAGATCCGGTTGAAGTCGCGGCCGATATGCATGGTCTGTGTTCCTTGAAATGGAGCAATAATATTGTAGGCTCCGGCTTGTATTTTTCCGGTTATTGTTAATTGTGAGATTATTATGTATAAATATTTCTATGTCAATATATGAAAATATCATAATATAAAAACATATAAATAACAGATATTTAGCAGTCATAAAGCAGCGGGCTCAAATGCGCTGCCTTAGCTTGCCGCTGAAAGACTCGGCAAGGCGACACGGCGGCTTTGGCAGCGGCCGCTCCTGCCCCGCCGGAAACCGTCTTCCCTTTTGTCTTCCGCTGAACCTCAGCCCGCCTTGGGCGGCTTGAGGTTGAATTTGGGCTTTTTCCGCGCGGCGTCGCGCAGGTCTTCCCGTTTGCCGGCGAGCATGTCGAGCCTCTTTTTCTCGACGGCGATGGCGTGTTCTTCCGCGCGGCGCTTGCGGTCGTTCCGCTCCTGCCTGAACAGCGCGACGATCTGCGGCTTCTCGCCCTGAAGCGCGACGTGCATGGCGGTGGAGCCCTCGTTGTTCCGCAGGTCCATGTCCGCGCCCCTGGCGAGCAGCAGGCGCGCAACGGGCGTGCCGTCGTCGGTTTCCGAGGTCTGGTAATTGTAGAACTGATAGCGCGCGGCGAGGATCAGCGGCGTGTTGCCCTCGCTGTCGCGCGCGTCGACTTCCGCGCCGCCGTCGAGCAGAGCCTGCGCGACTTCCTTGTTGGCGGTTTGCGCGGCGAGGATCAGCGGCGTGTTGCCCTGGTTGTCGCGCCCGTTGACGTCCGCGCCGCGGGAGACCAGCAGCCGCGCGGTTTCCCCGTCGCCGGAGGTGGCGCACATCATTATCGCCGTTTTGTCGTCGTTGGCGGCCGCGTTGACGTCCGCGCCCGCGTCGAGCAGCGCCTGCGCGGTTTCCGCGCTTTTCGAGACCGCCGCTTCCATCAGCGCCGTGCCGCCGAAGGCGTCTTTCGCGTCCACCGCGGCCTTGCGGGCGAGCAGCAGGCGCACGATCTTGGCATAGCCGCCGCGCGCCGCGACGGCCAGCGCCGTCCTGCCGGCGGTGTCCCTCACGGTGATGTCGGCATTGTGGTCGAGCAGCGCCTGCGTCAGGTCGGCATTGCCGTCCGTCGCCGCGAATATCAGGGGCGCGTTGCCGTAGGTGTCCGCCTGGTTCGCGTCCGCGCCGTGATCGAGGAGGGCCAGCGCGATCTCCTTATACCCGCTGCGCACGGCCAGGTGCAGGGCGAGGTCTCCGGAGTAGTCATCGCGCGCGTTGGCGTCCGTGCCCTTGGCGAGAAGCGCGCTCACGGTGTGAAAATCGTTATTCCGCACGGCATTGGCCAGAAGTTGCGCGGCCACCTTGCGGTTGAAATCGTCTTCAAGCGACATGCGTTGTCTCCCTCGTGATTCTATTAAATAAATGCTTGCGGGCGGCATATTAGCAACAATTCCCCATTGTGATAATACGTCTTTCGAAATAAAACTTGCTCCGGCGCGATAAAAGCCGGACGATATGGCAAGAATGGCAGTATACATATTTCATAAGTCAACAGGAGGGCGCAAACCATGACGCACGGCAGG
>JAGXAX010000067.1 GCA_018971405.1 Alphaproteobacteria bacterium
CTGGTCTCGACGCTGAACGGCGCGGAATTCGGCCGCCCGAACGCCGGCGCCGACATGGTGTTCGATTTCGCGCAGCTGGTCGCCCACGCCGCGAAATCGCGTCCGCTCATGGCCGGCACGATCGTCGGCTCCGGCACGGTCTCGAACGTCGATCGCAGCGCGGGATCGTCGTGCATCGTCGAGCGGCGCCTGCTGGAACAAATCAACGACGGCAAGGCGAAGACGCCGTTCATGAAGTTCGGCGACACGATCAAAATAGAAATGTCCGGCGCGGACGGGCAATCCGTCTTCGGCGCGATCGACCAGACGGTAAAACAATACAAATACGGCGGCTAGATTTCATCATCATGTCCCGCCTCAAGGCCGATTTGCTGCTGCTGCTCGTCGCCCTGATCTGGGGGCTGGCTTTCATCGCGGAAAAAGTCGCCCTCGACAACGTAGGCCCCTGCACGTTCGTCGCGGCGCGGTTTTCCATCTCCGCGCTGCTGGTGCTGCCTTTCGCCCTGAAGGAGAGAAGGCGCGCCGATGCGCCTGCTTTCCCCAGCCCCAAAGGCCTGTGGCTGATTTGCGCCGCCTTTTCCGCCGCAGTCATCCTGCAGCAGGTCGGCATCGGCCTGACGACCGTCACCAATGCCGGATTCATCACCGGACTTTACGTCATCTTCGTGCCGGCCGTTTGCGGATTATTTTACGGGCAGAAGCTTTCGAAGTGGGTTTTTCCCGCCGCTTTCCTCTCGCTCGCAGGGATCTGGATGCTCTCGGGCGGAAGCTTAAGCGGATTTTCCGCCGGAGACGCGCTCGTCTTCGCCTGCGCCGTCGGCTTTGCCCTGCAGGTCGCGCTCGCCGGAAAAATCATGGCGCAGACCAAATCGCCCTTCACCCTCTCCTGCCTGCAATATGCCGCCGTGACGCTTGCCGCCATCCCCGGCGCAATGATGTTCGAGCACCCGACGCTCGCCGGCCTCCGCGCGGCGGCCATGCCCATCCTTTACGGCGGCATCATGTCCGGCGGGATCGCCTACACGCTGCAGATCGTCTGCCAGCAGCATACGCCCGCCCCGGATTCCGCCATCATCCTCAGCAGCGAATCCGTCTTTGCCGCCATCGCGGGCGCGATGCTGCTCGGCGAGCGCCTGACGCCCCTCGCCTACGGCGGCTGCGCGCTGATCACCTGCGCCATTCTCATGACGGAGATGATGCCGCTGCTGTTCAGGAGAAAAGACGCCGGCCTTACGTCCTGCCCGCCATGACCTCTTTGAGGGTTTTTTTGTCGAGCGCCTGCCGCGCGGCGGCTTCGGCTTCGGCGAGGATCCCGTCCACCGCCGCGGGGCCTTTGATGTCCTCGATCCCGAGCCCTTCTTCCTCGACGCCGCGCAGGCGCCGGGCCAGCACGCCGACGGTCGTCTCGTCGAACGGGCAGGCCGGAACGTAGCCCGTGCCGAAGCCCTTGCCCGTCGGCGCCAGAATGCCCGCCTTGACGAGCTGGTCGAGAATCTCCGCCAGCATGGACGACGGCATGCCCAGATCCGCGGCGATCGCATAGGACGTCGGCGGTTTTTCGCCCTTGTAAAACGCGCGCGCCACCGCGGCGCAGGCGCACAGCGCGGCTTTCTCGCGCACGCGCGCCGACAGCGCGCGGGAGCGGCTCGACACCCCCTGGCTCGAGGGATTCTGGATGTAATAGGCCGCCGCGGCGCCGACAAGGACGATCATCCAGCAAAGGTAAATCCAGACCATAAGCAGCATCAGCGTCGCAAAAACGGAATAAATCGCGGCATAGCTGCCCGCGCCCACCACGAAAACGCTGAACAGCTTGCCCATCACCTTCCACGCCAGCGTCGCCAGCGTCGCGGCGAGCGCCGCAGGGATGATTTTGACCTGCGTGTTCGGCATGAACATGTAAAGCGCGGTGAAGGCGAAGATGAACAGCGCATAAGGCAGCAGCCCCACGAAGGGGTTCAGCAGCCCCTCCGGCACGGCGATGCCGACCTTCTCCGCGAGAAAACCCTTGTGCTGCAGGGTTTCCGTCATCGCGACGGAGAGAGACATGAACAGCGGCCCCATGAAAAGGACGCCCAGATAATCGCGGACGCGCTGCAGCATCGAGCGCTCCTGCCGGACGCGCCAGATGTCGTTGAAGGCGACCTCGACCCGGCGCATCATGTTGAGCACCGCGAAGACCAGAATGCCCAGCCCCGCGAAGCCCAGCACGCCGACCTTGATGTTGTCGACGAAGGAGATGATATGGCTGGAAACGAGGTCTCCTTGCTTGCCGAGCGGGCTTAAAATGCCCGTCAGCAAAGGCTCGACCTGATTGTGCAGGCCGAGGCCTTTCAACACGGAAAAGCTGATGGCCAGCAGCGGCACGACCGTCACCAGCGTGACATAGGCGAGGCCCGAGGCGTGGATTTTCAGCCCGTCGTCGCGAATGTCGCGCGCCAGCGCCATGATGAAGCCGAACATGGCGCGCGCGCCGCGCGCGATGCCTTTCAGAAAGAAAACACCTGTTCTTTTCGAATTCGCCGACATTCAAATCGCCCCATGCTTCCGATACGCCTACAGCGCCCCTGCGGCGTACGGCACTATTTTAGGGTGCGCCAGCGCGGCGTCAACCGTATCAAAAGTGACCGGCTCCGCTTCATGGCACCCGGTGATGGTTTTGGCCTTGTCCTGCCAGAAATAAATATGGACGATTTCGGCATGCTGCGTCATGCCTTCGGTGACGGCGTCGATGAAGACGAGGTCTTCCGGCGCTATCCGCGCGCCAGTTTCCTCGTTCAATTCGCGGATAACGCCTTGTTCCGCCGTTTCTCCCGCTTCCACATGGCCGCCGAAAAGATTGATGACGCCGGCATGACTACCCCAGTTTTCCGGTCTGCGTTGCAAATAAAGCTTGCCCTCATGCGTCAGCACAACGCAATCCGCCAATTTCTTTTTGTAGGATTTCAAATCCGCTGTGGAAAGATCGACACGCTGGATCTCATCCAAAACAGCCTAAACCTTCTCGACCTGCGTGAATTCCAGCTCGACCGGCGTGGAGCGGCCGAAGATCGAGACCAGAACCTTGAGGCGGCTCCGGTCTTCGTCGATTTCCTCGACCGTGCCGTTGAAGGAGTTGAACGGACCGTCGCAGACGCGCACCTGCTCGCCGATGTCGAACGTGATGCTCGGGCGCGGACGCTCCGCCCCCTCGACGACCTGCTGCAGCAGGCGCTGCGCTTCGCCTTCGGTGATCGGGGACGGCCTGCTGCCGCCGCCGCCGAGGAAGCCGGTCACTTTCGGCGTATTCTTGACGAGGTGCCAGGCATCGTCGTTCATCTCCATCTTCACCAGCACGTAGCCCGGGAAGAACTTGCGCTCGGCGTTGACCTTCTGGCCGCGGCGCACCTCGACCACTTCCTCCGTCGGCACCATCACTTCCTCGATGAACTGGTCGAGGCCGCGCTTTTCCGCGGTTTCCTTGATGCTCGCCGCGACCTTCTTCTCGAAGCCGGAATAGACATGCAATACATACCAACGCTTGGTCATCATTTCGCCCCTAATGCAAGAATCAATTTCACGGCTTCGGAAATGACGCCGTCCGCCGTCATCAGAATCATCGACACGATAAAGATCATGATGAAGACGATCACCGTCGTCACCGCGGTCTCCTTCTGCTTCGGCCAGGTGACCTTGCGGGCCTCCTGCCGCGTTTCGCGGAAAAACTCCGCCAGATTCTTCGACATCCTTTATCGTTCCTTTTCTCGTTTTGCATGGCAGGGGCGGAGGGACTCGAACCCGCAACATCCGGTTTTGGAGACCGGTACTCTACCAATTGAGCTACACCCCTTCTTAAGTGCCTTGCCCCCTGTTAGCAAACCTCGCTCCGGAAGGCCGGATGTGAAAGTTTTCTGATTGTCAGGGGATATGACAGGTGTTTTAGCCCAAGCCCTGCCGGAAAGCCAGTGAAAATATGGGCGCGCGCGGCATATTTTTGCATTTTTCTGTTTACAGTCCGGCGCGAATGCCCTATCGCAGAGGCAGTCCTGAAAAGATATTTTTTATAAAAACGAATTATTGTTTTAATTTTATAATTAAGTAAAGAATATATTTACAAACCTGCTTCATTTAGAGCAATATTCTGAGACTCATGGTTACAAACTGGAGGATGCGATGTCGGATTTGAAGCCCTTGTTTGACAACAACCGCCGCTGGGTGGCCGAGCGCCTGCTTGACGATCCGGACTATTTCAAGCGCCTCTCCGAGCTGCAGGCGCCCAAGTACCTGTGGATCGGCTGCTCGGACAGCCGCGTGCCCGCCAACCAGATCATCGGCCTCAGGCCGGGCGAGGTCTTCGTCCACCGCAACATCGCCAACCTCGTCGTCCATACCGACATGAACGCCCTCTCCGTCATCCAGTATGCGGTCGAATACCTCAAGATCGAGCATATCATCGTTTGCGGGCATTACGGCTGCGGCGGCGTCAAGGCCGCCTACGAGAACAAGGAGCTCGGCCTGCTCGACAACTGGCTGCGCAACATCAAGGACGTCTACCACGCCTACAACGAGGAACTCGACGCCATCCCCGACCCGAAAGCCAAGATGAACAGGCTCTGCGAGCTCAACGTCGTCGAGCAGGTCAGCAACGTCTGCCACACCACCTTCGTGCAGAACGCCTGGACCAAGGGGCAGCAGCTCTCCGTCCACGGCATCATCTACGACATCCACAACGGCCTTCTGCAGGACCTCTCCATCCGCGTCAAGGATGCCGCGCAGATCGAGAACATCTACCAGATGATGCCAAAAAAAAAGACCGCCTGACGCAAACGGACGTTAAAAAGACCTAACTCTCCGTGATCTTCGCCATATCCGGCATCAGCCGCGGCGCGACGGCGGCGCGCACGAACCAGATCGAGAGCAGCGCGAGAACAACGCCGCCCCACACATCCGCGAAGTGATGCCCGCCGATGGCCGGCGTCGACAAAAACAGCAATATGTTGATCTCCAGCAGCAGCGTGAACAGCCACGGCCGCCCGCGCGCGGCATAGGTGAGCAGGATGGCCAGCGCCACGTGGAACGACGGGAACTGGATGATCCCCTGTATCGGCTGGTTGCCGATGGTTTTGATCGCGCCGTCGTGCAATCCTAAAAAGACCTGCACGTAGGCGCGGTCAAAATCGACGTGATAGTAGCCGAAGGCGCCCTCCGCCGGCCAGACGCCCGACGCAACGACGCAGCCGACGCACGACACGACCAGCAGCCAGATCGCCTCCCAGCCGCGCGCGCAGAGCCCGTGGAAATTGAGCGTGAAAACCACCAGCAGCAGCTGCGGGATCAGCGTGGCGTAGGCCAGCAACAGCGCCGCGTGCGTGTACGGATGCGCCATCACCCACTTGTAGCCCGCAAGCCAGTCGAGCCCTAGCGCGCGGTCGCCCGCCACGAGCGCGGCATCGACCAGCGGCCGGTGGACGGTCGCCACGATATAGCTGAAAATCGCCGCCCCGCAGGTGAAGGCGAGGATGATCGCCGTCATGTGCGTCATCTCCGCGATGCGCGGGCGCGGGCGGATGTAGGTATAAACGAAGGAAATGCAAAGGATGATCGCAACGGCGGCGACGTTGGCAAAGAGCGCGCGCAGCACCAGAGACAGCCCCTGCACCTCCAGCCCGACCGCGTTGACCAGCGCCAGAAGCGCGATCACCGTCCAGATCGCGCGCGTGTTCGGCGACCATGTGACCGTGCCGATGCGCGTTTCCTTCCAGTCTTTCAGTCTTTTCCACATGCTGGCGTTCCCATATGCCGGATGGATGCCATGATTTCTCAATCCGCCAGAGACATGATACAGTCAAATGGTCGGCAGTGGCCACACATTCCTCGGAAAGGCGCGAAAATGGGCTATATCGAAAACGACCTCCTCGACGGCGAAAAGATCGTCTACAGCGGCCATCTGCACTGGCGGATTTTCGTGCCGGCGTTTTTTCACATGGCTTTGGCTGTTCTCCTGCTCGCCGCTGAGGAGAAGTTGCGTCTGCCCATCCTGATCCTGCTCGCCGTTTTCTTCGCGCTGTGGTCGGCGTTCGCGCTGATCGCCGCGGCGGTCACGAAAAGCTCGACCGAGCTTGCCGTCACCAACAAGCGCGTCATCTTCAAGACCGGCCTGATCAGCCGCAACACCATGGAAATGAGCCACCATCGGATCGAGAGCATCCGCGAAGAGCAAAGCGTCATGGGGCGCATTTTCGGCTACGGCACCATCATCGTCGAAGGCACCGGCGGCGGGCAGGAATCGCTCCGCAACATCGCCAACCCGCTGATCTTCAAAAAGCATGCGCAGGCCGCGGCGGAGCAGGCCGTTTCTGGCGGCGGAAAATAGTTTTATGTAAATATAAAACGGGCTTTCCAGCCTGAATTCACTGCTGATGGGCTGAAAATCCGGCCTTCTGCGGTCAGTAGATATTTTTTATTTTTACTTTTTAAATATGAAAATTATCCATTAGATTGCTCATAACATTATTTACCCTAAAATACGATATTTCCATGAACAGCGCGGTACCCTCCCCACAGGATCAGGACTTCAAAATCGTTTCCGCCGCGACGGTGCGCGAACTGCACAAGGCCTTCATGGACGGCATCACGGCCAAGGCGCAGGAAAGGATATTCGTCGCCGACAAGCGGTACGGCATACACAACGACGCGTTCTCGGACCTGGTGAAAAACTTCGTCGAGGAAAAACTGAACCGCGGCATATACGGCGAATTCAATCTCGAAAACGAGTTGTATCGCGACTCGATCCCCTACGGCAGCATCTCGCGCAAGCACGGCGCCGCGCTGAACGACGGCTACGGCAACCTCGAATGGCGGGCTGAAGGTCGGCGCCACCGGTCATGTACGCCGACGGCGAAAAACAGTGGTATATCAACGGCAAGATTCTCAGCGAGGGTCAATTCTAGGCGTGGCGGAAAAACCGCTCGCGCGCAACAGGAACCGTGCCGAAACCCGCGCTGTGAAATAATCTGGTGCGCCCGGCGGGAAATTGTCTCCGTTCCGAAAACGCTTTTATAAACAAGGCTTTATAAACGCCACTCCGCGACCTTGTGTCACAGTTTTGTGTAACAGTTTCCGAAGAAAATGCAAGGTTGTTCTAATGCCAACTGACGCTTTCCTTGATGAAGGATTGATTATTTTTTGCCCGTGAGCTTTTGAACCAAACGTTCAAGAGTAACTACCCGCTTCTCCAGCGTAGCTATTCTACGCATACACGGCTCATAAATATTCTTATCTGCGCCTTTAATTATCTTGTCTTCGCTAGATTTAATCATTTTTTCAATATCTTTTTTATCCATTTTCAAACTTCCTTTAATTTATTTTGACATACGACTCAGAAGGCAGACCCGCTCTGACTTTACCATGTCCATCCCGTATGTCACTCTCCCAATAATTGCGCAAAGAAATTCCTCGCTGTTGGCCCTGCATACGATCGTATAGTCCTTGCCAGTTCGGCTTTATCCGCCTTCTTGACGTGTCTCTTAACGTACTCCCTGTGAAACCCTTTATCGCTCACGCCGCGCAGGCTGTTCATGGCGTCCACCAGCAGGTACGCCGCCGTGGCCTCTCTCGGAAAATACGGCTTT
>JAGXAX010000068.1 GCA_018971405.1 Alphaproteobacteria bacterium
GAAGACCTCAATCCTCTCGAGGAAGCGGAAGGCTATCAGCGCCTGATGGACGAGTTCCGCCATACGCAGGACGTCCTCGCCCACCGCCTCGGCAAAAGCCGCAGCCACGTGGCCAACATGCTGCGCCTCCTGAAGCTGCCCGCGAGCGTGCAGAAATATTTGCAGGAGGGCGTTTTGAGCATGGGCCATGCGCGGACGCTGGTCGGCGTCGATAACGCGGCGGCGCTGGCAGAAATCATCGTCAAAAAAAGTTTAAGCGTCCGTCAGGCGGAAAGCCTCGTCAAACAGATCACGGGCGGTGCGGACGACAAAAAGGCCGCGGCAAAGCGCAAGCCCAAAAGCTACGTGCCGCGCGACGTCGACGTCATGGCGCTCGAAGAGCGGCTGACCGGCCTGCTCGGCCTTAAGGTGCAGATCGACGGGGAGGGAACGGAAGGCGTGCTCAGCATCGCCTACAAGTCCCTTGACCAGCTCGACGACCTGATCGAGCGGCTGACGCAGCTGCCGGTGACGAAATATTAAATCGCAATATTTGCCGGAGCGCCCCAGGGGAGGGCCTTCAGCCCTAAAGAAGCGCAGCGGCCGCATTGAACGAATACGTGAGCAAGCCGGCGGACAAAAAGGATTGATCAATGAAAGAAATCATTATGCCGGGGCTCGTTGCGATAGCGGTTCTTTGCCCGGTCTCCGCAGCTCGCGCCGGCGATGCCGCCACGACGCTATTTACCTGCTCTCTCGGCAAGAAAACGGTTTCCGTGACGAGCGCCGATGGCCGGCTGACCTACCATTACGGAACGGGTAAAAAAGACGAACTGTCGATCGTCGGCGTCCCGGCCGCGGGAAATATTTTTGAGATGGACCAACGATTCGCCGGAATAGAAGACCAGTTGCGCTTCAAGAAGGGCGATTACAGCTACATCATCTATTCCATCGGAGCCAATGACTTTGTGGGCGCCGCCGCTGATTCCGGCCTTGTCGTCATGCGGGGGACGAAGGTAATCTTCGACCGGTCGTGCGCGCAGTATACCGAACTTGATTTGCCTGACGATTCCTTCGATATTCCGGAGGACACAGAAGCTTATTCCGCGATGTAGCCGTCGGGGCCATGGGCAGATCTGGATAATTCATAAAAATCCAGGCAAAAGAGGCCGGACGCCACGGAACAAATCCGCTCAATGCGGATATCCGCGCCTTCTGTTGATGCGCGCGCCGAGCTGCGAGAGCGACAAAACCGCCCGCGCGCAAAGCGTTTCCGGCACGCCGCCGCTCCGCTTGCACCGTGCTTCCGCCTCCAGGAGCGCGCCGAGCGCCTGCTCCATCTGCGTCGCGCTCCAGCCGTTCAGCTGCGCGACGAAAGAATCCTTCACCTTCCAGAAGACCGCGGGTTTGAGCATTTTCAGCGCCGTTTCCGTGTCGAGCCCCTGCTGCAGGCGCGCCTTGGTGACGTGCAGGCGCAGGAAGTGGTTTTGCAGCGCGCGCAAGACCCGCACCGGCTCGACGCCCTCGGAGTAGACGTGGACGAGGATCCTGTCGGCCTGCGCGAAGTTTCCGGCCGCGACGCACTGCGCGAGGTCTTCGAGCGACATGACGGCGCTGTTGCCGGTCGCGGCCACGGCGTCGTCGAGCGTGATCCTTTTGTTCTCGCCCATGTAGGTGACGAGTTTTTCCGCCTCCGAGCGGGCGACGGCGCGGTCGCCGGAGACGTTGGCGGCGATGTGGGCGAGCGCGTCGCCCGAGCAGGCGTAGCCCGCGGCGCGGAAAGAGTCGGCAATCACGCGCGAGACGCTGCGCGCATCATCGACGTAGCAGGGCAGGGCGGCGGCGTTCTTCGCCCCCTCGAACAGGGCGCGGAGCTTGTCCTTCGGCGCGAGGTTGCCCGCCTCGACCAGCACGAGGTTGTCGCCGTCCTTCAAGCCATCGAGCGCGCTTTTGACCGCGCCCGCGCATTTTTCCGTCGCGTCGCGCAGGCGCACCACGCGCCTGCCGCCGAGCATCGAGATAGACCGCGCCTCGTCGAGCAGGCGGGCGGGATTGTCGGCGAGCGCGTCGCCGGAAAATTCGACGACGTTGAAGGGGTCGCGGATGTCTTCGACCACGGATTTGGTCAAAAGGTCGAGCCGTTCGCGCACCAGCCCCTCGTCCGGCCCGTAGACCAGCACCGCCAGCGCGCTGGCGGGCGGGTTTTTGGCGAAGGGCTCGATGTCGCGGAATTGCAGCTTCATTTTGCGGGCGCGGCCGCAGGCTTTTTGGCCTGCGCGGCCGCTGCGGCCTGGCGGCGGAAATAGAGGCCGAGCTGCGTCACCGCGTCGTCGCGCATTTCCTGCAGGATGCTTTCGGTGATGTTTTGCTGGCTCATCAGCGTCGCCAGCTGGTCGTCCTGCAGGTTGTAGGCGCCGACGGTGTGGAGGGTGCGCGTCAGCAGCACCTTGCCGCTCGCGACGTCCACCAGCTGCATCTGCGTGGTCATGCCGATCTGCGCGCGGGTGGCGGTGCCGGTTTTCTCGATGCCGAGGTCGATGATGTTCTTGTCGAGGCGCGAGAAGCGCAGTTCGTAGGGCGCGCCGTCGGGGCGGCCGTGCGTGTAGAGCCTGTCCATCAGGATGTTGCGTAAGTATTGCCCGTCGCGCTCGGGGATGCTGCCGATGGCGATGTCGGGCAGGGCGGCGTCGGCGGCGCGGGCGGCCGCGCCGTGGTCGCCGTACATCGGCTCGAAGCCGCAGGCGGCGAGGTTTGACACCGCGGCGATGCAGAATAAAACGATAAAAGCCCTAAACCACGACCCCTTAAACAACCACATTGATGATCCTGTCCGGCACGACGATGATTTTCTTCGGCGCTTTTCCTTCCATGGCCTTTTGCACCGCCTCTTCGGCGAGCGCGGCTTCCTCGGCGGCCTGTTTTTCCATGCCGCGCGGCAGCGTCACGGTGGCGCGGAGCCTGCCGTTGACCTGTATCGCCATGGTGACGCTGTCGCTGGCGCAGAGCGCGGGGTCGGCTTCCGGCCATTTTTCGTCCACCGCCATGGTTTTGTGGCCGAGCTGCGCCCAGAGCTCTTCCGCGAGGTGCGGCATGACGGGAGACATCAGTTTCACGAAAGTTTCAAGGCCGTCGCGGAGGATTTTTCCGTCGCCCTTAAAGGCTTCCAGCGCGTTGGAAAGTTCGCGCAGCTTGGCGACCGCCTTGTTGAAGTGGAATTTTTCGAGGTCCTGCGTCATGTCGCGGATGGTGACGTGGATCTTGCGCTTCATCGGCTCGTCCTCTTTCGAGGGAGCGCCGCCGAAATCCGCGTTCAGCGCCAGCCGCCACAGGCGCCCGACGTATTTCCACGCGCCGTCGATGCCGGCCTCCGTCCATTCGAGGTCGCGCTCCGGCGGGCTGTCGGAGAGAATGAAGAGCCTTGCGGCGTCCGCGCCGTAAGCGGAGATGATCTCGACCGGATCGACGGTGTTCTTTTTCGACTTGGACATTTTCTCGACGCGCGCGGCGGTGACAGGCGTGCCGTCGGATTTGCGGGCCAGCGCGCCGTCGGGGCGCTTTTCGATCTCGTCGGGATAAATCCACTTGCCGTCTTCGTCTTTATAGGACATGTGCGTGACCATGCCCTGCGTGAAAAGCGCGGTGAACGGTTCCTCGCAGGAAACGTAGCCGCATTTCTTGAGCGCGCGGGTGAAGAAGCGGGCGTAGAGGAGGTGCATCACCGCGTGCTCGACGCCGCCGATATATTGATCGACCGGCGCCCAGTAATCGGCTTTCGCCTTGTCGAAGCCGCGCTCTTTATTGTGCGCGTCCGTATACCTGAATTGATACCACGAGCTTTCGAAGAAGGTGTCGAAGGTGTCGGTCTCGCGCTCCGCATCCTTGCCGCAGGTCGGGCATTTGACGTTCTTCCACGTCGGGTGGCGGGCGATCGGGTTGCCGGGTTTGGAAAAGTCCACGTCATCCGGCAGCGTCACGGGCAGGTCTTTTTCAGGCACGGCGACAACGCCGCAGGCGGGGCAGTGGATCACCGGCACGGGGCAGCCCCAGTAGCGCTGGCGGCTCACGCCCCAGTCGCGCAGGCGGTACAGCGTCGTGCCTTCGCCCTTGTTCATCTGCGCGATGCGCCTGACGACCTCGGCCTTGGCGGCGGAGATGGAAAGGCCGTTGAGGAAATCCGAATGGCAGAGGTGGCCGGGGCCGGCGTAGGCCTCGTTCTCGACCGTGAAGGCGCAGGGGTCGGCGTCCGGCGGGATGACGACCGGCTGCACGGGTAGGCCGTATTTGCGGGCGAAATCGAGGTCGCGCTGGTCGTGCGCGGGGCAGCCGAAGATCGCGCCGGTGCCGTAATCCATCAGCACGAAGTTGGCGATGAAAACCTGCAGGGTCTTGTTTTTGACGAAGGGATGGCGGACTTCGAGGCCGGTGTCGAAGCCGTTCTTCTCGGCTTTTTCGAGCGTCGCTTCCGACGTGCCGAGCTTTCTGCACGCCGCGATGAAGTCTTTCACGCCTTCGTTTTTCTCCGCGAGCTCGAGCGACAAAGGATGGTCGGGCGCGAGCGCGACGAACGACGCGCCGAAGAGCGTGTCCGGCCGCGTGGTGAAAATCTCGATCTCGCGGCCTTCGGCGTTCACGATATCGAAGCGCAGCCTGAGGCCCTGGCTTTTGCCGATCCAGTTTTCCTGCATGAGGCGGACTTTTTCCGGCCAGCCGTCGAGTTGCTTCAGGCCGTCGAGCAGGTCGTCGGCGAAATCGGTGATCTTCAAAAACCATTGCTTCAGCGTGCGGCGCTCGACGGGCGCGCCGGAGCGCCAGCCCTTGCCGTCCACCACCTGTTCGTTGGCGAGCACGCAATTGTCCACGGGGTCCCAGTTGACCATGCTTTCTTTCCGGTAGGCCAGTCCCGCCTTCAAAAAGTCGAGAAAGAATTTCTGCTCGTGCTTGTAATAGTCCGGCAGACAGGTGGTGACTTCGCGCGACCAGTCGATGGCAAGGCCCATCGATTTCAGCTGGCTTTTCATGACGGAAATGTTTTCCAGCGTCCACTTCTGCGGGTGCACGCCGCGCTCCAGCGCCGCGTTCTCGGCGGGCAGGCCGAAGGCGTCCCAGCCCATCGGGTTGAGCACGTTGAAGCCCTGCGCGCGCTTGAAGCGCGCGACGACGTCGCTCAGCGAATAATTGCGCACATGCCCCATGTGCAGCTTGCCCGAGGGGTAGGGGAACATGGCGAGCGCGTAGAACTTCGGCCGCGCCGCGTCTTCCGTCGCGGCGAAACAGCGCTTTTCATCCCACGCCTTCTGCCAGCGGGATTCGGCTTCCTTGACGTTGTATCTTTCGGGCGCCGTCATGCATTTGCCCTTATTGCGGCAGGGACATGTCCGTCACGCGTAAAGTCCGCGCGCGGGTGAGGATGGAATTTTCGATATTGTTCGCCATGTCGGGCGAAACATTCTCGTTGCGCCACTGGTTCTTGACCAGCTTCTGCTTGAAGACCGAGACGCGCACGCCGTCGGCGCGGAGCTGCCTGTCCAGTATATAGATGTCGACCTTGAAGCGCTCGCCCGGCTGGTCGGGGTTTTCGTACCAGTCCGTCAAAATCGTGCCGCCGAACGGGTCGGCCGAGGCGACCGGCATGAAGGCGATGGTGTCGAGCGCGGCGCGCCACAGGTAGCTGTTCACGCCGATGCCGCTCTTCGAGGCGTTCTTGTTGCCGCTGGAGAAGAGCGCGCTGGTCAGGTCCTTGCCCTTGCCGAAGATGGTGGTGCGCGGCTGGTCGCTGTATTGGATGGCGTCCGTGCCGCGCTCGCGCGTGGGATAGCTGTCTTCCTTGTGGATCGAGCCGGGCGCGCAGGCGGCAAGGCCGGCAAGGCAGCACAGGGTCATCAGCAGGCGGGTCAGGCGGGAGACGCGGGTCATTTGAGAATATCCCTTTGAAAGACGTTCGATAATATCACTTTGATTAGCACGGCTTCCGCGATTTTTAAAGGTGATATGCGTTTTGCTTTATGAACAGGGGTTTATGGGTGTTATGTGAATAAACTGCCAAAACTGTGGCAACGGTGCAACAGTGCCGCGCTAATATCACAGGAAACAGCACCCGCCTGTTGACCGTTTCAGCAAACCGCCCTAATCCTCTTAGGGAATGCGCAAAACGGGTCATTCACAACCCATCCTTGCGCTTCTTTATCAAACCGCCCCGGCCTTCCAAGGGGCACTAATGGAGAAAACAGAATGAAAAAACTGCTTATCGCGAGCACGGCTCTCGTCGGCGTGGCGTTTATGGCCACTTCCGCGCACGCTGCGCTCAAAATGGATCTCGGCGGCTACTTCGACGGTTACGGCGTTTATGCCGACAACCACCCGGCGGCCGGCACCAACCTCGCCAAGTATGAATTCACCAAAGACAGCGAAATGCATGTCAACGGCGAAACCACCCTCGACAACGGCCTGACGGTCGGCGCGCACTACCAAATGTATGTCGCTGACACGGCCGCCAACGGCACGGCGATCACCGCCAACACCAAGGCGTCCCTGCTCGCTTCGACCTCCAACCAGTTCCCGCAAAACGCGGTCAACGGCACGATCGTCGACGAAGCCTACATCTACGGTTCGGGCGGCTGGGGCCGCGTGAACTTCGGCGAAGAAGACGGCGCAGCCTACCTGCTGCAAGTCGCCGCTCCTTCGGCTGACAGCAACGTCGACGGCCTGCGCACCTACGTGCAAGACCTCGACACGACGGCCTGGAACGCCAACCTCGCCGGTCTCGTGCTTGACTACCAGCAAGCCGACTTCCGCCAAACCGACCGCCTGACCTACCTGACGCCGAAGTTCAACGGCTTCCAGGCTGGCGTTTCGTACGCGCCGTACCCCGGCACGTCGATGGTCGGCAGCAGCGTTTCCGGTCCGCAAACCAATAGCATCGCTGGCGCGTTCAAGGATCCGTGGGATGTCGCCGCCCGTTGGGATGGCGCTTACCAAGGCGTCGCTATGAGCGTTGGCGCGGGCTATTCCTACGCCTCCGACCAGTCCACCACCGGTCTCGCGGCTGGCGCTGTCGGCACGGATGCCCTGAAGACCTATAACTTCGGTGCGAACGTTGCGATGCAGGGCTTCAGCCTCGGCGGTGCCTACAAACACTCCAACAACGGCATGACGTCCACGGTAAACGGCAATTCGAACACGGCGATCTATGATATCGGCGCCGGTTACGACAATGGCCCGTACCATGCCGGTCTGTCCTACTTCCACGAGAAGTTCGGCGCAGGTCTTCTGGGCGTCGGCGCTGGCAAGGACGCGACCGTTCACCGCTACGCTCTCGGCGGCGGCTACACGTTCGGCCCCGGCATGACGTTCCGCGGTGCGGTTGACTGGGGTTCTTATGAACCCACGGGCGCTGCCCACACGAACTTCCAACAAGTCACCCTCGGCACGGACATCCAGTTCTAATCTGGGTCGTCTAGCCTGAACGACTTGTTTGTTCGGACTAAAAGAGAGGCGTTCCTCAAGGGAACGCCTCTTCTTTTTTGCCCGCGCGAAAGACAGGCAAACCACAAAGACACG